>CAIWCQ010000001.1 GCA_903911165.1 uncultured Actinomycetes bacterium
CTGCGGTCGCAGACCATCAAATGGGTGTCCGACGGATCCAACCAGGGTTACACCGGCTTCATGCGCCAGAACTACCTCGGCCGTGACACCCGTGGCGCGGCGAACTTCACCGCCGAGCAACTGGAAGCGAACTTCGCCAAAACCGTTGCGGCCGGATGGCCGATCATGTGCCACGGCAATGGTGATGCGGCGCTGGACATGGTGATGGCGGCCTTCGCCGCGGTGGCCAAATTGCCGTCGTGGGATCCCGCCAAGAGGCATCGCACCGAGCACTCGTCGCTCTTGCACGATGAACACATCGCCGCGATGGCGTCGCTGGGAATCACTCCGAGTTTCCTGATGAACCATGTCCGATTGTGGGGCAGGGTCATGCGCGATGAGATCCTGGGGCCCGAGCGCGCGCAACTGCTTGACCGCTATGCCTCGGCCGTCAAAGCCGGTCTGCGCGCCAGCCTGCATTGTGATTTCTCGGTCTCGCCGATCGGCCCGCTGAACTACATCGCCACCGCGGCGGCCCGCACGATGGCCGACGGGGGAGAGGTGCTCAATGCCGCCGAGCGGGTCAGCGTGGCCCAGGCGCTCAAGGGCAACAGTATCGACGCGGCGTGGATGTGCCATGCCGACGAACTCGTTGGCTCACTGGCCGCGGGCAAGGCTGCCGACTTCGTATTCCTCGGCGATGATCCGCTGGCGCATGAGGCCGATCCTGATGCGGTACGCGAAATCCCCGTTCTTGCAACCTATTCCGACGGTACCGAGGTGCACTCAGCCTGACGGCGGGCTCAGGCCTCGCCCTGTGGGAATCCGTCCTCGTCCAGCACCTCATCAGTGGCGCTGGGGAAGAGCCGGTGCGCGGCGGACAGTCCCATCGCGACGGACTGACCTACCAAGAGCGCGAAGAGGGCGGTGCCGATCCCGACGATCCCGCCCAGTGCCCAGCCGGCCACCAGCACGCTCACCTCGATGAGGAGCCGGACCCGGCCCACCGGCCAGCCGGTCACCCGGTGCAGGCCCGTCATCCAGCCGTCCCGCGGACCGGGGCCATGTCCGCTGGTGAGGTAGAACCCGCTGCCCAGGCCGATCAGTCCGATCCCGAGAAACACCAACCCGAGTTGTCCGATCAGGGAGTCGGGCGTGGTGACCCTCGGGTAGGTGACGCCGATGGCGAGTGCGATCACGATGATGTTCATCACCGTTCCCAGACCAGGTCGTTGGCGCAACGGAATCCACAGTGCCAGAACGCCTACCGACACACCGAAGGTGGTCCATCCGATGCCGAGGCCGGTGCGCACGCTGAGGCCCTGCGCCAAGACTGACCACGGGGAGGCGCCGAGGGCCGATGCCAGGATGAGCGCATCGCCGGTGCCGAACAACCACAGGCCGACGGTCAGTGCGATGAATGACGCCGGCGTGGGACGCCATACCGACGGTGCGGTGAAGCGGGTGCGGGGAACAGTGTGGGATCCGCGCAACAGCGAGCGCACGCGATGGCTCCACCTGTTGGCATCCGGCACGTGCTGAGCCTAGGGGTGGGGCAGGTTGTCGGTGCCGGGTCGTAACTTGCGGGGTATGGGACAGAGAAGGTGACCGTCAAGGACGATCCGTTATCCGTTTATCGGCTTTAATCTTTTACTGGTTAGCGGCTAACGGCACCCTCATGAAGGCGAGGGACGTCAATCGGAAGACACGCGCTACTCCTCGTGGTTGTCGCGACTCGAATGTTTCCGCCGAAGTTACTGGCAAACACCCTTGAGCACTACTGCCCCACGCTTTGGACCTGGACAACCGTACGGTTGCCGGATTCGCCACGAAAACCGGAAAAATCGTCCCGCCAAGCAGAGCGGAAAAGCACGGAAGGCTGAGCTCACGGCGGTATCGGTGCGCCAATGGAAAACGGAACCTACAAAAACTGTAGGTTCCACTTTCCGATGGCGGAAGGATGGCGGATCCGTCGGAAAGTGGTTAGGCCCTCAACCCTTTCGTCGACGGAGGCTGCTCAGGGAGACTCTCGTCGTCGTCGATCGAATTCCTGGCGCTTCTTCTCTGTGCGGGTGTCGCGGCCGATCAATAGGCTGTGTTCTTGGCGGCGATGGGGCGTCGCTGCTGCTGGTTCACCGCGCCAACGGCTCATCGACCTGTTTTCGACCCGAGCGGGTGGTGTTGGATTAATCTTCCAGCCGTGGAGCAGCCTGTGACTAGCCCTTCTGATGACGACCGCTTTCCGCGCCGGTTTATGGCTGATGAAGCCCGCAACCGCCGGATCGGACTGCCCTTGCAGCGCTCGACCGGCATCACTGTGCCGGATCGGCCTCTGTTGGATCGGATCGGTCGGGCGCTGATGGAACGGGACGAGCCGGCGGCGGCGTTGGTGGCCGCGATCCGTCGTGACTCAACTGATCCGACCCGGGTCACCATGGGCCAGTTCAACGCCGCCCTCGCGTCGGGGGTTGATGCGGTGCCGGATTGCCCGGATGCGCTGCGAGCGTTCTTCGACGTGGTGGAGGACACCCCCGAGTGGGTGGACTTCGACCTGATCAACGCCGGCGCCAAGGCCTATCGCAGCTACGGGCCGAACGTCAGAGACGTCATGGCCGATCTGTCCCTTATCGGCGGATATCGCTTCGGGGGTCCGCCCGATCTGCTTGTCAAGACCGGTCTGTTCGCGGGGCGGGGAGCGCTTCGGCGCATGGGGGAGACGGTGCACTGGTCGACAGCGGTCACCGAGAACTACGGGCTGCGCCGCACGGGCGAGGGGTTCCGGCTCACGGTGCATGTGCGAATGATGCACGCGCTCATCAATCATCAGTACGAGATCAATGGCAAATGGGACACCGAGCAGTGGGGGCTGCCCATCAACCAGGCCGATCAGGGTTTCACTCTCGGCTTGTTCAGCTCGGTGCTGCTGCGTGGTCTGCGTCGGCTCGGCGTTCGGGTCACCGAGGCGGACTCGCGTGCCGTGATGCACCTGTGGAAATACGTGGGTTGGTTGATGGGCGTCGGCGACGATTTCCTGCGGGACAACGAAAGCGATCAGGATTTCCTGCAGTATCACTTCCTGCTCACCCAAGGCCCGCTGACGCCCGCCGGTCCGCAGTTAGCGAACGCGATCATCGCAGCGGAGCGGGGACTGCACTTCGAGAGCTTCTCGCGGCCGCGAAGCGCCTACGCACGCTTCCGCCGGCTCAGCATGCTGCGATTCTTCCTCGGCGAGCAGAGCATGCGGGAACTCGAACTCCCGCCCACGCCGGCGGTGGCGGCCCTACCGGTCGTCGCGGCCAATCTCGTCCGCTACCAGATACTCACCCGCACAGCCTTAGGCCGGGACTGGGTGCAGCACTGGGGTGAGCGCAGGCGCTCCCGCGTGGTGCAAAGTCACTACGGCCCTGCCGCGGCCCCCACTGTCGCCCCGCTGCCAATCGCCGCATCGTGAGCGGCCTCAGCGGCTGAACGCGCGAGGCGCCTCGGCGGTAATCGGAACCGATCGTCCTGCGTGCGATCATTTTCAGGGTACGACGGCCCACCGGACGGTAATTTCGCCGCTGTGAGTGAACCTGGAAAACTGATAGGCCACGAACCTCTGGCGACCGGAGTCTCCGGCGCGAAGGCCTGGCGTATCCGGTATGTCTCCCGGGACGTCAACGGCGTCGCCCACGAGGCCACCGGACTGGTGATAGCTCCGGCGGGCGATGGCGAGAACCGGCCGATCATGACGTGGTGCCACGGCACAACAGGCCTGGGCGACGCGGCCTGCCCGTCGGCCCAGCCCGACCCGGCCCGCGAACTGACCCTGTACCTCAGCCCGGAGGCCACCCAGCAGATCGACTACGGGGTTCCCGGTGTGCAGGGCTTCATCGACGCCGGGTGGGTGGTCTGCGCCACCGACTATCAGGGCTTGGGCACCGCCGGGATGCACCAGTACACCGTGAACCGCACCAACGCCCGCGACGCTGTCAATATCGTCCACGCCGCACGCCAACTCGGCGCTGGGGCGGGGACGGCGTTGGGGTGTATCGGTTGGTCGCAAGGCGGTGGCGCCGCGGCGGCGGTCGCGGAACTCGATGCTGACGACTACGGCGACCTCAACCTGATCGGCTCCGTGCCGATGTCACTCGGGGTGAGCAAGATCGCGCTGCAGAATCCGGTCGGCCTAACGGCCGCATTGAACGACTCCTCGATACCTCCGGACTCGCACCTGGTCATGATCCTGGCTGCCCACCAGGCGGCGAACCCCTCGACGCTGAAACTGTCCGACGTCTTCACCCCGTTGGGTGTGGAGATCATCGAGAAGACGTGGAACAACCAACCGGTCCATCACCTCAACGACACGCTCGGGCGTCTGTTCCGCCTCAAGGGCGCGGTACTCAAACCCCAGCCGGCCAATTGGGACGCTTGGGTTGCCGCGATCAACTCGGGATCGGCGGCCACCCGAAAACCGGTGGCTCCGGTGCTGGTGTGCATCGACACCTTCGACGGCGGGACGATGATCCCGGTGAGTTGGCAGACCGCCTACGTCGAAGCCGTCAGGGCCCTCGGCGGCACGATCGAGAGCCGCGACTACCCCAATGACGACCACTTCTCGTTGCCGCAGAGTTGCGTGGCCGACGCCAGGGCTTGGCTGGCCCAACAGCTGGGACCGGAGCCGACAAAATGACATACGCCGTGTGACAAATCGACGATGACAAGACGTGAGACGCCACGCCCGGGCCAGTTATCGGTGGGTGCAGGTCGAAGCGTAAACGACCGGCGGTAGGTAGCCCAGCAAGGAGCCGTTCACGCTCACGAAGGCCCAGCCTCCGCTGCCGCATTTTCCGGCAAGTAGTTGATCCAGGGGTTCGTCTCAATTCTTTCGTTGTGAGTTTCTCGGACGTCCGGCGTGGTGAGGCCGGAACGGTCACAGGATGACCTGGAGATAGGCGGGGTATCCGTTGTCGAAGTGTGGGCGGCGCGGCGAAACCCCGACGGCGGCGGTGTTGAAAACACCGGGGCACGTAGAGGGCACGACTGAGAAGTCAAGCCGCGACAGATGCCTCTGAACAGTGGCTATGCCCAATTTCAGGGCTGCGTCTCCTGCATGTTGTAGGGCAGCAAGCAGACAGTTGTGACGAGGCTACGGGTTCAGCATGTAGAACAGCACGGCCGCGACGAAGCACGCCACGAACGCCACGCTGATCCATAGCGTGAATCGGCGCTCGAGGCTCATCGCGGCGTCCTCGCCCTGTTGCTTGAGTCTCCAGGCGCCGATGACCGCGCTGCCGAGCATCGCGGTCACGGCGGTGTAGGCGAGTAGGTAGATCAGGTCGATCATCGGCAGATAGCCGACCTCGGGCAGCGCTGAGGAAACTCCGAATTGCATTGCTACCAGCGCGATCAAG
>CAIWCQ010000002.1 GCA_903911165.1 uncultured Actinomycetes bacterium
GCACCTCGGCGCCGAGTGCGACCAGCGTCTCGATCAGCACCGCGGTCTGCACGGTCATGTGCAGTGAGCCCGAGACCCGTGCGCCCTTCAGTGGCAGCACGTCGGCATACTCACGCCGCAGCGCCATCAGACCGGGCATCTCGTGCTCGGCGAGCCGGATCTCCTTGCGGCCGAATTCGGCGAGCGAGAGGTCGGCGACTTTAAAGTCGATTCCGTTACGGACGTCGGCGGTCAGCGTCATGGGCACTACGGTAACCCGGCCGCCTCACGCCGGTTCGGTGGCCCCGTGCCGCTCGGCGAACGGAGTCATCAGCCGGGCCAGATCAGCGGCGACATCGTGATCGGCCTCCGGCGGCATCGACACGTAACTCAACGCGAGCCGGACGATCGCGCGGGCCAGTACTCCGGCGTCGTCGGGGTCAGCGTGTACCCACGTCGCCAGGAACGCCTCGGCGAGTCGCCGGCTGCAGTGGGTGATGATCGGCGCGCTGTCGGTGGTGATGATCTGCAACAGATCGGTTTTGGCCGATCCGGATAGCAGTGAGACCACCAGTGGGTCGGCGGCGGAGTCGGCGAAGAACGCCCGGAAGCCGGTCAGGAACGCCGCATGGACGTCGCCGCCGCTGCCGTCGATCGCCCCGCCGACGGCATCCACCAGCCGGTCGGCCAGTCGCAATGCGTAGCCCTGGGCCAGGCCCAGGCGTGAGCCGAACTCGTTGTAGATGCTCTGCCGGCTGACACCGGCGGTCCGGGCGACGTCGGACAGCCTGATCGCGGGCCAGTCCCTGGTGAGCAACTCCTCGCGCATGGCGTCGAGCACGGCGTCCCGGAGTTGCTCGCGCGGGCGGGTCGCTTCGGCCCGGACCGATCTGCCTCGCCGCACGCGGGTCGCCCGCACGGTCAGATTCCGACCGTGGTGCGGAACAGGCTGGCCGGGTGCGCCGCCTCCAACGTGATCGGCCCGTCGTCGGCGGCCACCCACGCCGCCGATCCGCGGTGCATCTGGACTTCGTCGGACTTGCTGCGCACGATGACCGACCCCTGGGTGCACACCAGGATCTGTGGGCCGTCGTGCCGGCAGGGGGCATCCACCTCGTGGCCGAGATGCTCACCGTCAATCGTGAGCACCGATCCGGCGAATTCCGCCGTCGGGGTGTCATAGGTCAACTCGATGCCGTCGCGGGTGGTCGCGACCCGGGCGTCGGTCACCGGTGTGAAGTCCAGCACCCGAAGTAATTCGGGGACGTCGACGTGTTTGGGCGTCAGCCCACCCCGAAGAACGTTGTCGGAGTTGGCCATCACTTCCATTGCCATACCCTGCAGATAGCTGTGCAGGTTGCCGGCCGGCAGGAAGATGCCCTCCCCGCACTTGAGGCTGATCCGATTCAGCAGCAACGCGGCCAGCACACCCGCGTCTCCGGGATAGCGTTCGCCGAGTTCCAGAACGGCGCGGGACTCAGCGGCGAATTCCTTTGCACCGGAACGGATATAGCAGACGGCACCTTCGAGAACTGCCGGTATCAGTGAGTCGAGTTGGGCTTGCGGCGCAGTGATCCAGGTGGTGAACAGCGCACGCAACCCAGGGGCCTCGGCTTGGCCTGCGAGCAGCCCGATGAATGGTTCCAGGCCCGGAACCTCAAGGGCGCGCATCAGCTCAACCGAGCGTTCGGCCGGCCGGAATCCGGCCAGCGCCTCGAAGTCCGACAGCGCAACGAGCAATTCCGGCTTGTGGCTGCGATCGCGGTAATTGCGCATCGGGGAGTTCAGCGGCACGCCGCGGCGATCCTCGCGCTGATAGCCGTCGATGGCCTGTTCGGCGCTGGGGTGCGCCTGCAGCGACAACGGTTCGTCGGCCGCGAGCACTTTGACCAGGAAGGGCAACACATCGCCGAACCGGTCCCGCACCGCGGTGCCGAGCTGGGCTTGCGGGTCGGCACCGATGGCTCCCGACAGCGACGTCTCACCGCCGGTGCCCTGCAGGTGGGCCGGGTCGCCGGGATGTGCGCCCAACCACAACTCCGCCTCGGGATGGGCCGTCGGAGTCGGCCGGCCGCTGAACTCGGCGATGGCGCTGCGAGACCCCCAGGCGTAAGTACGAATCGCTCCGCGTAACAGCTGCACGATGCCGCTAGCCCCCGGCCAGTCGCAGGTACGCGGCTGCCATCTCCAGACGCAGAGCGAGGATGGCCAGCTGCTGTTCCGGCCGGCCGGCCGCAGGTATGGTGCCGGCGTCCCCCACGTCGGAGACGCCCACCAGATCAAAATCGGCGATTCCGGACAACCGCGCGGTGAGCATCTGACGCTCGGCTGCCAGTGCCAGCACCAGTGTCAGCAACCGGGGCCGAGTCGGGAGTGGGCCGTCGATCTCCGCGTCGTGAAACAGCGCCTGCACCGGATCGTCGAAACCGCCGAATGCGGCGCCGCGGCCCGAGCCCATCGCGACGACGGCATCGGCCAGTCCCGCGGCCGCGACCGCGTGGCCGGCCACCCGCAGCAACACCGCCGCGCCGTGGCGGGCCAGCGCCAGGGTCCCCGGGCCGTCACCGGCAAGCACGGTCTGACGCCCGGACAACCGTTCGGCCAGCGCCTTGGCCGGGTTGGTGAACATGTCGCGACCGACACTGTTGCGCAGCGCCTCGGCGTCGAGTTCATCGGCCAATGCGGCGAGGTCGGTGCTCACCGCCGGGTCGACCGCCGCCAGCGTCGCCAGGCCAACGGCCAGGTACCGGCACAGACCGAACTCGTCCGGCACACCCAATCGCGGTGCCAGAACTGCGGCGCGCCCGGCGGTGGCTTCCCGCAGCGGTCCCTCGTAGGGCGCCGCCACCACCACCCGGGCACCGCGGCGTGCGGCGGTCGCGGCGGCGGTCACCAGCACCGGGTCGCTCGGATCGTTCCCGGCGGCCACCAGCACGTCCAGTGGGCCGACCCATGGCGGCGAGTCGGCGGCGATCACCAAAGGCTCAGCCGCCGATCCTGATAGCGCGGCGGTGAGCATCGCACCCGCGGCCTCAGCCGCTCCGCGGGTGCCGACCCAGATGACGGTGCGGGGTCGCTGGCCGCCGGTGACCGATTCCAGCGCGCCCTCGTCAACAGCCGATGCGGTCGCGCGGACCTGAGCCCCCGCCTGCGCCGCAGCGCGCAGCAATCCGTCACGATCCGCCTCCAGTAGCGCATCGGTGTCGTCGAGGTCGATGGTGGCCTGCGCCGAACTCATAGCGCGGCGATCTGTTCAGCGGCCTGGGCGACGATGCGGTCGATCTCCGCGGCGGTGCGAGCTTCGGCATTGAGCCGCAACAGCGGCTCGGTATTGGAGGTCCGCAGATTGAACCATGCCCCGTCACCCAGGTCGACGGTCACACCGTCCAAGTGATCAAGCGAAACCGTCTGCGGTTCAAAAGATTTCACTACCGCATCGACACATGCAGATGCATTAAGCACCCGGAAATTCAGCTCACCGGACGCCGCATAGCGCTGATAGTCGCTCATCAACTCAGACAACGGCCGAGGCTGTTCTCCCAGCGCGGCCAACACGTGCAGGGCGGCAAGCATGCCGGAATCGGCACCCCAGAAGTCGCGAAAGTAATAGTGCGCCGAATGCTCACCGCCGAAGATGGCGCCGGTCTGCGCCATCAACGCCTTGATATAGGAATGCCCGACGCGGGACCGCACCGCGGTTCCGTGGCGCTGCGCGACGAGTTCAGACACCACCCGCGAGGTGATCAGGTTGTGGATCACCGTCGCGCCCGGCTCGCGGGTCAATTCCCGGTCGGCGATCAGCGCAGTCACCGCCGACGGAGACACCGCGTCGCCGCGCTCATCGACGACGAAGCAGCGGTCGGCGTCGCCGTCGAATGCCAGGCCGATGTCCGCCCGGCTCGCCAGGACGTACCGCTGCAGGTCGACGAGGTTGGCCGGCTCCAGCGGATTGGCTTCGTGGTTGGGAAAGGATCCATCGAGTTCGAAATACAGCGGTAACAGGGTCAGGCCCGGAATCGCTGCCAGCACCGCTGGGCCGGTGTGGCCGGCCATCCCATTGCCGGCGTCAACGGCCACCCGCAGTGGTCGCAATGCGCTGACGTCGACCAGCGACCGCAGGAATGCGGAGTAGTCGGCCAGCACATCCTGATCGCGGATCCCACCCCGGGCCCCGTCGTACGCCGGGACCCCGTCAATGAGTTCCTCGCTGATCAGCGCCAGGCCGGTATCGGAACCCACCGGCTTGGCCAGCGCGCGGCACAGTTTGATGCCGTTGTAGGCGGCCGGATTGTGACTGGCGGTGAACATTGCGCCGGGGCAGTTCAGCAGACCGGAGGCGAAATACAACTGGTCGGTCGAGGCCAGCCCGATGCGCACCACATCGAGTCCCTGACCGGTGACTCCCCCGGCGAAGGAATCAGCCAGACCCGGCGAACTGTCACGCATGTCGTGGCCGATCACCACCGCACCAGCGGCGTCAGCGTTCTCCTGCCGCAGCATCCGGGCGAACGCCGCACCGACATCGGCCACGAAGTCCTCGTCAATGTCGACGCCGACCAGGCCGCGGACGTCGTAGGCCTTGATCACGCGGCGCACCTGTTCGGCGGGCCTGGGCATGGCGGGACTCCTGTGGCGAGAGGACCTTCGTGTCTCGCCAGCCTAGCCGTTGGTCAGTCGGAGGGGTCTGGAAGAACGCGGAGGTGTCCCCGCCGTCGACCCGCGGATGCCGGGCGCTGGGCACCGCCGGAAAAACCGGAGCCCGGGTTGCCTGCGTGCACCGCGCCGTGCGGGTCGGAAAAACCCGCCGACGGCGTCGCACCGGGGACCCGACCCTCACGCACCGCGTCGGCCAGGGCGATGAGGTCGTCCTCGTCGGGATTGGTCGGCAACGGTCCGGCGTGCCGCATCATCTCCCACCCGCGGGGCGCGGTGATCCGGCTGGCATGTCCGAGACAGAGGTCCCAGGAGTGCGGCTCGCGGGCAATGGCAAGCGGTCCCACGACTGCGGTCGAGTCCGAGTAGACGTACGTCAGCGTCGCCACCGCGAAATGGGGACACCCGGGCCGACTGCAACGACGGGGAACATTCACGTTCGCGAGATTAACCCGGTGAAATGGGCCTCGACGCCGGACACGCGCAGCCGCCGACGTGCTGATGTCCAACCGTTACGATCTGAATTCATGGCCGATTCCCGCAGTTCCGGGCGTGGCGGAGCAGCCCACGGTGGGTCGCGCCGCGGTCGGGACATGCGCGGACCGCTGCTACCGCAGTCGGTACCGGGCTGGCGTAGTCGCGCGGAACGGTTCGACATGGCGGTGCTCGAGGCCTACGAACCGATCGAACGGCGATGGCAACAACGACTCACCGGACTCGACGTCGCCGTCGACGAGATACCGCGCATTTCCCCCAGGGACCCCGGCAGCGTGCAGTGGCCACCGGAGGTCGTGGCCGACGGGCCGATCGCATTGGCACGATTGATCCCGGCCGGAGTTGATGTGCGCGGTGACCCCACGCGCGCGCGAATCGTATTGTTTCGCAAGCCCATCGAGAGACGGGCAAAGACTGCAGACGATCTGACCGATCTACTTCACGAAATCCTGGTGGCCCAGGTGGCCACCCATCTCGGCGTCGACCCCTCGGTTATCGACCCCAGCATCGAACAGGACTAGCCGGCACGAACCGGACTAGACGATGCCGCGCTTGAGCCGGCGACGCTCCCGTTCGGAAAGCCCACCCCAGATGCCGAAACGCTCGTCGTTGGCCAGGGCGTACTCCAGGCACGAATCCCGAACCTCGCAACCCAGGCAGATGCGCTTGGCTTCGCGGGTCGATCCGCCCTTCTCCGGAAAGAACGCCTCCGGGTCGGTCTGCGCGCA
>CAIWCQ010000003.1 GCA_903911165.1 uncultured Actinomycetes bacterium
ATACGTCGACAACGACGGTGGCCACCACCGAAGCGCCGATCAGCGGGGCCAGCAGATCGCCGATCAGCGGCAGCGTCTGAAGCAGATCGATGATCGGCGCGGCGAACAGCCCGACAAGCGGGATACCGGTCAAGAACATGTCGAAATCAGTGACCTCGCGAACCCGCACACCGAAGGTCTGGGTTCCCGCCGTTCCACCATCGAGCCAGTTGGCATACGGCAGGATCGTGAAACTCTGCGCGGTGTTCCCGAGAAGCGGGATCGTGCCCAGGCTGATCTTGCCGCCTAGATCACCCAGGGCGCAGTTGCTGCCGCAGGTAGCGCCGAGGGCGGTGTAGGTCATCATCAAACCGCGCGAACTAACGGCCTCGAGGTAGCCCTGGATGATGCCGTCGGCGATGGTCACCGTCGGGTCGACGGTGAGGCCTCCGCTGGTCACCTCCGCCGAGGAGGTCACCGTCGCCGAGGAAGTCACCTGCGCGGCCGGGGCACTGCGCACGGCCCTGCCCAGCGGTTCGCGGCGGGCGGCGGCCAGTAGCGCCCACGCCGCCGGGGAATCGGCCGGCACCAGCGGATCGGTGTCGGCACCGTCGGAGACACCATTGTCCGCCTCAGACAGGAACGCCGTCACCTCGTAGGCCTCGACCGGTTCGGGAAGCGGATCGGGCATCGGATCGATGTGAATCCTGATATCCGGCCCGGTCGGCTCCGGCAGTTCCACCGCAGGCGGCACGACCGTGAAGTCTTCGGCCGCAACGCTATTCGCCTGTGGCTCCGGATCCACGACCGCCAGCGCCGCGACGCGGCGGGCCACACCAACTGTGGGCGCGGTGATCGATTGCGCGCTCAGCTCAGGTGACACGGTGCGCGCGCGATCGTTGCTCCGGGTGGCCGCACCCCGGTTGGCACCGGGGTTGGCTCGGCGGGCTGAGGGCTGGTTCCCAGCGGCTGGGGATGCAGAGGCTGGGGATGCCGCATCAGCGGCATCAGCGCCCCGCGCACCGCTATCGGAGGTGTCCGCCCAAGCCACAGCGCCGGTGGAGAACATCGCCGCGCCCACCCCCAGGGCCACCGCCAACCCGCCAACCCGCCCAACAAAAAGTGAAGCGCCCATGATTGTCCTCCCAGGAATCGTGCAAGACCTCTAGGCGGACTCTAGACCCGTCACCGGCGGGGCCACCGGCAAACACCCACAATCGACGAAGTCATTTCACCGAGAAGTCACTCAGGCGAATTACGCCATGCAGGAGTGTCGAATTCCAAGCAGGCGCCGTCGGGGCCCGCCGCGATTCGGCAAACACCGAGGCGCATCACCAGATGGCGAAGTCCGTAGAGCCGATCCGGTTCGGCGCCGCGTAGTTAATGTAGACCGGGCCCTGCTGGAACGGGATGTAGCCGGTGTTCATCAACGCGCCGTCATCGACCACCGTCGGACTGTTCGACCCGATGGTGTTGTAGGAATACAGCAGCGTCGCGCCGTCGGCGGTATACACCGAGATCTTGGTGTTGGTCGGCACCGAGGTCGCGCCACCGATCAGGTACGCCGGCAGGGTTCCGTACACGCCGCCGGAGTCGATGATGGAGTTCGCGGTCTGCTTGGGACCGTCGTTAATGCTGACCGTGACATAGGCGTCCGGTGCGCCGGGCACCGACACCCGGGTGGGCAGTGGGTTGGGCCCGAAGACCATGACACCGAACAATCCGAGTAACGCGCCTTGATAGAGCAGGAATCCGTCGCTGAGTTCGCCCGGCAGGGAGGCGGTCGGGATGGTGTAGCCGTCCGGGCCCGGGCCGTAGGTGTTCGCGCCGACACCGAGGATGCCGTCCACCTGGGCCGGTTTCAGGAATTCCTCGAAGGCCGCGGCGTCGGCGTCGTCGACGATGTTGACGGCGGTCGGCGCGGTGACAGCGCCGCCACCGAAGTCGACCGTGGTCACATAGGTGGTGTAGCGGAACGTCTTGGTCAGATCGCCGCTGAAGCGGATCTCGCCGGTGGCCACCGGTTCACCGAGATCCCCGGGCGCGGAGTCGCGGGTGATGATCAGACCCGAGGATCCGGTGTCGACGAGCATTGGGTTGCCCGGGCCGTCGTTCACCGAGACATTCACGACCGGTTCGGTGAAGGCCTTCATCTGGACCGGGACGAATGCGTACACCTTGCCGTTGCTGCGAGCCTGGCCGACGAGGGCCTGGGTGGGCGCGATGGCGGCGCCCAACAGGTTCACCAGTGGCAACAACAGTGCCGCGCCGGTGAGGCCGGCCTCGGCCAACACCGGCAGCGACATGGTGACCAACAGGTTCACCTGGGTCACCTGGTGGATGAGGGGTATGCCGGCGGTGGTCGCGATCGCCTGCGATGCGGCCGGCATGTTGTTCTGCCAGGCCGTCAGTGACCACGCGGCCTCGGCGAGGAAAAGTTGCGGAACGATCGAGGCCACGCCGGCGGCGACATTGCCCGCGCCCCAGGTCTGCTGGTTCAGCAGCGATTGCGCGTCGGAGATCTGCTGCATAGCCAGCGCGACCTTGGTGCCCGGCACGATCGGATCCGCCGGCAGGTAGGACGCCATGTTGTAGGACGGGTCCGCTCCCGGCGGGGGCGGTGCCGCTGCCGGCAGTGCGGAGGCCGGTTGCACAGCGGGCAGCGCCGACTGCGCGGCCAGCGCAGGAAGCGGGGCAAGAGCGGACAAGGCGGACCGGCCGGGGCCGGCGGCAGTGCGACGGGCGCTAGGCCGTGTGAGGGCCGCGTTTGTGGGCGGCGCCGTAACCGCGAGATCTGCCGCGGGCACCGACGAATTGGCCGCGGCCGAGGCGGGCACCGGAGACCTTGCCGGTGCGCTGACCTTATTCGCACGCCCCGCCACCGCACGCGATTGGCGTGGGGTCGCACCGCGGACGGTGCTTTCCGAGGCGGCGCTGCCCGAGGTGGTTCCTGCTGAGGTGGTTCCTGCTGGGGGGGCGCCTTCTGGGGGGGTGCCTTCTGAAGTGCTGTTGTGCGACGAACCGGCGTCGGCACCGACGTCCGCGACGGCAACGGCGGTTCCACCGACCATTCCTGCGCCCAGCCCCAGCGTGACCGCGGCAGTCCCCAGCCAGGCGTAAGGCCGGATACGGCGGTGTTTCGACACGCAACTGCCCCTTCGGCTCGCCACCTGACTACCTTAACGTTTCCTGAGAAACGATGGTACCGGCTGCGAGCCGCGGAGGTCGGATCCGCAGGTCACGACCCCGAGTTGGCCCATCACGTCGTAGATTCGTCACACATGACCGGTCACGTCCCCTGGCATTCGCCACCTCTGCACACCGTGACCGGTGCCGGCCGCTTCGCGCCCAGTCCGTCGGCGGATCTGCACCTCGGCAACCTGCGCACGGCAGCACTCGCCTGGTTGTTCGCGCGCTCAACGGGGCGGCGATTCCTGATTCGCGTCGAGGACCTCGACGAGCGCACCCACACCGACGTGGCGGGCCGCCAACTCGCCGACCTCTCCGCCATCGGGGTCACCTGGGACGAGGAGCCCCAGTGGCAGTCCGCGCACCGGGCACGCTACGAGGAGGTGATCGCCGGCCTCACCGGGCGCGGACTGCTCTACGAGTGCTTCTGCAGCCGAAAGGACATCCTCGACGCGCCACGGGCCCCGCACGCCCCCGAAGGCGCCTATCCGGGAACCTGCCGTGGGTTGACCGACGCGCAGCGCTCAGCACAACGCGACGTCGGCCGCCCACCGGCGCTGCGACTGCGCGCGGAGACCACCGCGTACACCGTCGATGACCTGGTGCACGGCAGCTACACCGGCGTGGTCGACGATTTCGTGCTGCGCCGGGGTGACGGGGTGCCGGCCTACAACCTCGCCGTCGTTGTCGATGACGCACTCTCCGGGATCGACCAGGTGGTGCGCGGCGATGATCTGCTGACGTCCGCGCCCCGTCAGGCCTATCTGGCCGGGCTGCTTGGCTACCCGCAGCAGTCCTATGTCCACGTTCCGCTGGCGCTGAACGCCGACGGCAGGCGGCTGGCCAAACGCGACGGAGCGGTTACCCTCGGCGAACTCGGTGTCGCACGGGCGTGGACGCTGATCACCGAATCACTGGGCTGGCCGGCGACCGATATGACCGAACTGCTCGAGCGCTTCGACCCGGCGCTACTGCCGCGACAGCCATGGATCTACCAGCCGGGCTGAGCTCAGGCAGGTAGCTCCATCTGCCCCCACGGCGAGCCGTAGGCGGTCAGCAGTTCCAGGAATGGTTCCGATTCGAAGCATTCCGGCCCGAGCACACCGGTACCGCTCCAGGTGCCATTGGCCAGAAGTTCCAGCGCCACAACGGGATTGATCGCCGTCTGCCACACCACGCACTGGTGTCCGTACTCGGCCATCGACCATTCGTTGTCGACGACGTGATAGAGGTAGGTCGATCGGGGCTGGCCGTCCTTGCCGGTGCCGGTCACCCACAGCCCAGCACAGGTCTTGCCCTTCATCTGCGGGCCCAACGCGGCCGGGTTGGGCAGGCACGCCGCGACCACATCGCGCGGGCTGACCTCCACGGCGCCCTTGTCGCTGCCGACCTTCACCGCCTCGGTGCGGTCCAGTCCTAGCTTGTGCAGCACCTTGAGCACGTCGATGAACTCCTCGCCGAGGCCGTACTTGAATGTCACCCGCTTGCAGTCGATCCAGCGGGGCATCAGCAGGACTTCCTCGTGCTCGACATTGACGCACTCCACGGGACCGATGCCGTCGGGGAAGTTGAAAACCTCAGGCTCACTGAAGGGTTCGGTGACGAACCAGCCGCGGTCCTTCTCCCAGATCACCGGCGGGTTGAGGCATTCCTCGATGGTGGTCCAGATGGAGAACGACGGGGCAAACTCGTAGCCCTCGACGGTGAGGTTGGCCCCGTCGCGCACGCCGAGTTCGTCGATGTCACTGAACAGGTTGTCCGACGCGTAGCGGGCGAAGACGTTGGCCAGCCCCGGTTCCACGCCGAGGCCGACCAGTGCCAGTCGGCCGGCCGCCTTCCACTGCGGCTCCGCGGCGAACTGCTCATCCCCGAGTTTTACCCCGGTCAACTCGTAGGGCTTGTCCGGATGGCGCTGCGAAAGGCTCATCGCCATGTCCAGGTAGTCCGCCCCACCGGCCAGGGCACCGTTGAAGATCGGCATCACGAACCGCGGGTCGACGGCGTTCATCACGTGGGTGATGCCGTGCTGGCGAACCAGCGTCGCGACCGCCTCCTCCGACGACGCGTCGACAGCCGTGGCAGTGAAACGTGCGTCGGCCACGGCATTAGCTGCCTGCTGGGCGCGGACGTGGTCATAGTCGGCCACCACGATCTGGTCGAAGAAGTCACGTCGTTTCGCGATCGCACAGAACGCCGAACCGACCCCACCCGCACCGACCAACAGAATCTTCATGCGCGAAAACTACACCGCGACAACCAGGTCGGCCACACCGCGCAGCGTGACATTGGGTTTGTAGGCGGGTTCCTTCGCAAGTCGGGCGTTCGGGAACCGCTTGGTCAGCGCGGAGAGCGCAACAGTCGCCTCCAACCGGGCCAGCGGCGCGCCGAGGCAGAAGTGCGGGCCGAGCCCGAACGCGAGGTGGCGGACCGAGTCCCGCGTGGGGTTGAACTCATCCGGCCGTTCGATCACCGCAGGATCGCGATGAGCGGCCGCCAACAGCAGCAGCATGGTGTCGCCCTTGGGCACTCGAACACCCTGCTCGCCGATGCTCATATCCTCGCCCGCGACGCGGGAGACCAGTTGCACCGGCGGGTCATAGCGCAATGTCTCCTCGATAATCGCCGAGGCGCGGCTGGAATCCTGCCCAAGGGCCACCCAGTGCTCCGGATGGCGCAGCAGTGCCAGCGCCCCGTTAGCGATCAGGTTCACCGTCGTCTCATGGCCGGCAATGAGCAGCAGATTGCAGGTGGCGACGATCTCCTCCTCGGTGAGCTGGTCCCCGGCCTCCTCGACCGCGATCAGACCCGACATCAGGTCCTCGCCCGGATCCGCGCGCCGTAGCCGCAGCAGATCGCGCAGATAACCGCGCAGCCACAGGCCGGCCTCCAATCGTTCCTCGAAACCCTGCGGCTGCCCGGTGAACGCAATGAACGGGTCGAGACCCTGGGCAAGCAGGGCCGAGGCCCAGCTGAACTTGGGCTCATCCTCAATGGGCACGCCGAGGAGGCGGCAGATCACCGCAACCGGCAACGGGTAGGCCAGATCAGCGATGACCTCCAACCGACCCTCGGCACCCACCTTGTCCAGCAGCCCGTCGACGAGCGTGGCGATATCGGGCTCAAGTCCGCGAACGACCTTGGGCGAAAAGGCCTTACTGACCAGTTTGCGCAGCCGGGTGTGATCGGGCGGATCAAGGAACAGAAAGCCTGGCGTGCCGAAGGGCCGCGCTTCCTGCCCGGCGGCGATCGCCTGCTGGGCGGCGGTGGACTTGAGCCGGTCGCTGCACGACGACGGGTGACGCAGAACCTCGTCACAGTCGGCGAACGACGAGAACACCACCAGGTTGGAATCCGGCAGTTGCAGCGGCCCGTGCTCCCGTAACTGCCGGTAGATCGGATAGGGGTGCGCTCGGTGGCCGGGTTCGAGCAGGTCGCGCAGCAGCGTCTGCGGGGTTGCGGTCATCTGGCCAGTCTGCCGTAATACCGTCCCAGGAAGTCATCCCGTAACTCCCCGAAGTCACCGGCGCCGATCGCCTCCCGGATCCGGTCCACCAGCGCAATGATGAACCGCTCGTTGTGGATGGTGCACAGCGTTGCGGCAAGGATCTCCTTGGCCTTGAACAGGTGGTGGATATAGGCGCGGGTGTAGTTCGCGCAGGTGTAGCAATCGCACTCGGCGTCGATCGGGGTGAAGTCCCGGCGGTATCGGGCACCGGTGATGTTGTACCGGCCGTCCGGCGAGTACACCGCGGCGTTGCGCGCGACTCGTGATGGCGAGACGCAGTCGAAGGTGTCCGCACCGGCGGCAATGGCGGCGAACAGGTCGTCGGGCTCGCTGATGCCGAGCAGATGCCGCGGCTTGGAGTCGGGTAACTCCTCGGTGCACCAGCCGACGATGGTGGCCAGGTTCTCCTTCTCCAGCGCTCCCCCGATGCCGTATCCGTCGAATCCGCGGTCGTCGGCGTCGACGATCGATTCCAGTCCGCGGCAGGCCTGCCGGCGAAGATCTTCGTAGTGCGCGCCCTGCACGACGCCGAACAACGCCTGCGTCGATCCGCTCGGTTCTGCCGACGCGCTGAGCCGGCGATGCTCGGTCAGGCAGCGCACAGCCCACGCCTGGGTGCGGGCCAACGACTCTTCCTGGTATGCGCGAGTGTTCATCAGAGTCGTCAGTTCGTCGAAGGCGAAGATGATGTCCGCGCCGAGTTGGTGCTGGATTCCGATGGACACCTCCGGGGTGAACCGGTGAGTGGAACCGTCGAGGTGGCTGATGAAGGTGACACCGTCGTCGTCGACGTGGGACAGGCGCTGCTTGCCCTTGGAGACCA
>CAIWCQ010000004.1 GCA_903911165.1 uncultured Actinomycetes bacterium
CCTGTCCGGATAGGGGGCTCGATGACGAAGAATCTCGGCCCCGGACCGTCCGACCGGTCGGAGACCGAAACTGCGGCGGTGCCGGTAGCCGCGAGAGCGGGCCAGAGTTTCGGTGCCCGTGGCAGTGCGCGCCCGATCGCAGGTTTGCTCACTGTGCTTGCGGTGGTCTTGATCTTCGCGCTGGCCGTGGGGCTGTTCCGGGACAGCTTCTCCCAATCCATTCCGGTAACGGTGATTTCCGATCGCGCGGGCTTGGTCATGAATCCCGAGGCCAAAGTCAAACTCAACGGTGCGCAGGTCGGCAAGGTGGCGTCGATCGAGGCGCTTCCCGACGGGGGAGCAGCGCTGCACCTCGCCATTGATCCGGCGTCTCTCGACGCGATCCCCGCCAATGTGGGCGCGGAAATCACGTCCTCGACGGTGTTCGGCTCCAAGTTCGTCGAGTTGGTGCCGCCGGCTGACCCGTCGGCGGCGTCGCTCAGTGCGGGCAAGGTGATCCGAGGCGGGAACGTCACCGTCGAGATCAACACCGTCTTCGAGCAACTCGTCTCGGTGCTGTCGGAGGTGGAGCCGGCAAAACTCAACCAGACCCTCGGCGCCCTGTCACAGTCGCTGTCGGGCCGCGGTGACAAGTTCGGCCAGAGCCTGGTGGACCTCGGCAGCGCGCTGGGCAAGATCAATCCCGCTCTGGACAACCTGAATCAGGTGCTGGCCGTCACACCGACGGTGTTCGGTGCTTTCGCCGACGCCTCGCCGGACCTGCTGGCGGTGCTGGACAACACCGCGAGTTTCGGTGGGACCGTCGTCGATGAGCAGGACGGTCTGGACGCCCTGCTCGTCAGCGCAATCGGCCTGGCCGATATCGGTACCGATGTGGTGTCGGAAAATCGGGCACCGCTGACTGACGTCCTGCGTCTCCTGGTGCCGACCACCGACCTGACCAATGAGTACAACGCGGCCCTGACCTGTGGTCTCGGCGCGTTGATTCCACTGGCTACTGGCCCCGGCGCGCCGGTTCCGGGCGCGATTCTGCTGCAGTCGTTCTTCCTGGGCCGGGAGCGTTACCGGTACCCGGGCAACCTGCCCAAGGTGGCGGCCAAGGGCGGGCCGCAGTGCACGGACCTTCCCAACGTGCCCTATGAGAAGCGGATTCCGTTCGTGGTTTCCGACATCGGGGCCAACCAGGCGGAGTACGGCAACCAGGGCATCCTGCTGAATTCTGACGGTCTCAAGCAAGCACTGTTCGGCCCCCTCGACGGCCCGCCGCGCAATACCGCGCAGATCGGCCAGCCGGGCGGATGAGCACCATGCGCGGCACCTCGATCAAGGTCGGCATCTTCGCCGTGGTGATGCTGTTGCTGACCGGTGTGTTGTTCGCGATCTTCAGCCAATATCGCGGCGGCCCGGACAGCAGATACTCGGCGGTGTTCGATGACGCCTCCAGCCTCGAGCCCGGCGACTCGGTCCGCGTCGCGGGAGTGCGAGTGGGAACCGTCAATAAGGTCTCGTTGCAACCCGACAATTCCGTGGTCGTCGGATTTGGGGCCGATCGGCAAATCGCTCTCACCTCGGGTACCAAGGCCGCGGTGCGCTACCTCAACCTTGTCGGTGACCGTTATCTGGAACTCATCGACAGCCCGGGGTCGGCGAAGATCCAGCCGCCCGGATCGGTCATTCCGGCCGACCGCACCGAGGCGGCGTTGGATCTTGATCTGCTGCTGGGTGGTCTCAAACCCGTTGTGCAGGGGCTGAATCCGGAAGCAGTCAACGCGCTGACCAGTTCTCTGATCCAGGTGTTGCAAGGCCAGGACGGCAACCTCGAGTCGTTATTCGCCAAGACGTCATCATTCTCCAATGCCCTGGCCGACAACAGCCAGACCGTCCAGGAGTTGATCGACAACCTCAACGTCGTCCTGGCCACGATCAGCAAGGACGGGGATAAATTCTCGGGCACCGTCGACCGCCTGGAGAAACTCATCACCGGCCTGGCGCAGGACCGCAATCCGATCGGGGAGGCCATCACCGCCCTCGATGGAGGAACCGCGTCGCTCACCGGTCTGCTCACCGAGGCCCGCGCACCATTGGCCGGCACCGTTGACGAGCTTGCGCGGCTGACGCCGCTACTGGACCAGGACAAGGAGACACTCGACATCGCCTTGCAGAAGGCACCGGCCAACTTCCGCAAGCTGGTCCGGCTCGGCTCGTACGGAAGCTGGATCAACCAATACCTGTGCGGGATGTCCGCACGGGTCACTGATCTGCAGGGCCGCACGGCGTACTTCCCCTGGATCCTGCAGCACACCGGAAGGTGCGCTGAGCCCTGATGTTGAAGTATCGCGGCTCGGCCCTCATTCGCTCCGGCTTCATCGGCCTGGCGCTGATCCTGCTTGTCATCATCGTGGGCCTGCAGCCACAGCGGTTGTTCTCGCTGGCCACCACGGTGCGCCATCAGGCGCTGTTCACCGAGGCCGGGGGTCTGGCGCCCGGCAACGAGGTCAAGGTCTCCGGGGTCAACGTCGGTACGGTCTCCGACGTGACGCTGAGCCAGGGCAGGGCGCTGGTGACGTTCCGGGTCGACGGGAAGGTCCGACTGGGTTCGGCCACCACCGCCCACATCCGCACCGGGACACTCCTGGGCCAGCGGGTGCTGACCCTGGAATCCGACGGCAGCGGAACACTGCGGTCCGCCGACGTCATCCCGGTGTCGCGGACCGGGGCACCGTATTCGCTGACCGATGCGGTCAGTGAATTCACCGCCAACACCGCCGACACCGACACCGCCGCGCTCAACACGTCTCTGGACACCCTGTCGTCGACAATCGACCGCCTCGCGCCGCAGCTGTCGCCGACGTTCGACGGTCTGAGCCGGATCTCGCGAGCGCTCAATGAACGCAATGAGTCGCTGTCTGGATTGCTCAAGAGCGCGTCAGAAGTGACGACGGTGCTCTCGGAACGCAGCCTGCAGGTCAACACCTTGATTCTCAACGCCAACGAACTGCTGGGGGTTCTCGAACAGCGCCGGTACGCGATCGTGAACCTGCTGGCCAACACTTCGGCGCTGGCGCAACAACTGACCGGACTGGTCGCCGACAACGAGCAGGAACTCGCACCAGCCCTGGAGCAACTGAACGCGGTGACCGAGATGCTGCAGCGCAACAACGACAACATCGGCAAGGCGTTGGCGGGTTTGGCCAAGTTCCAGGTCACCCAGTCCGAAGCGGTCAACAATGGCTACTTCTACAACGCGTTCGTCGCTAATCTGAGCCCGGCTCAGACGATCCAGCCCTTCCTGGATTACATCTTCGGATTCCGTCGCGGGGTCAACGCCGGCCAGCCCCCGGACAACGCCGGGCCCCGCGCGGAGTTCCCCTTCCCGTGGAACGGCAACCCGGAACCATGGCGGCGAACAGGGCAGGTGCCCGGATGACCCGTAAACGGCTCACCACCCTCATCGCCGCTGCGTGCGCGGTGCTCATCGCCGCGGGCATTGCACTGCTTGTCCGCAACACCGCACTGAAGCCGACGACCATTACTGCCTATTTCGCCAGCGCGAAGGCGATCTACCCCGGCGACGATGTTCGGGTGTCCGGGGTCAGGGTGGGTACCGTCAAGTCGATCCAACCGCAGGGCACCAGGGCGAAGATGACCCTCAGCGTCAAGCGCGGCGTACCCATCCCCGCTGATGCCAACGCGGTGATCGTCGCCCAGAATCTGGTCGGTGCCCGGTTCGTCCAACTGGCACCGGCCTACGGGGTGGACGGCGAATCCGGCGGACCGACGATGCGCGACGGCGCCGTGATCGATCTCGACCGCACCGCCGTGCCGGTCGAATGGGACGAGGTCAAAGCCCAACTGGCCCGGCTGTCAACGGATCTCGGCCCGAGCAGTGGAGTGTCGACGTCGTCGGTGGGGCGCTTCATCGACAGCGCTGCCAACGCGATGGACGGCAACGGGGACAAGCTGCGGGAGACCATCAAGCAGCTGTCGGGCCTGAGTCGGATCCTCGCCGACGGTAGCGGCAACATCGTCGACGTCATCGAGAACCTGCAAACCTTCGTCACCGCGCTGCGCGACAGCAACGACCAGATCGTGTCGTTCCAGGATCGCCTCGCCACCGTGAGCAGCGTGCTCAATGACAGCCGCTCAGAACTCGACGGTGCCCTGACAAATCTGTCCAGTGCGGTCGTCGACGTCGAACGATTCGTTGCCGGTAGCCGCGACCAGACTTCCGAGCAGATCGAAAGACTCGGCGACGTGGTCAGGAACCTCAGCGACAACCAGATGGCGCTGAAGAACCTTCTGCACGTGGCGCCGAACGCGATCGGGAACAGCTACAACATCTACAACCCCGACACCGGCAGCGGCCTCGGCGGCTTCGCGTTGGGGAACTTCGCCAATCCGCTCCAAGTGATCTGCGCGGCCATCGGGGCCATTCAGAACGCGACCGCATCCGAGACCGGGAAGCTGTGCTCCCAGTACCTAGGGCCCGCGCTGCGCTTGCTGAACTTCAACTACCTGCCGGTGCCGTTCAACGCCTACCTGGCGAAGTCGCCGAGTCCGGAGAACCTCATCTACTCCGAGCCGAACCTGGCTCCCGGCGGCGCCGGTGCCAGCCCGCCACCGCCGGTGTTGCCGCCCGCGATCTCGGCGTACACCGGACTCAATGGCGACGTTCCGCCGCCCGCGGGGTGGGGGGCACCACCGAATACGACCCCCGGTAGCTACACCCCGACCGGACTGCCCGCCTATCCGCAGCCCGCGCTCTACCCCAATGCGCCGATTCCGGGTGTCCCCAATCCGACCGGGGTGCCCAATGGACTCGGTGCCCCGCCGGGACCCGGTGTTCCCAGTGGGCAGGCCGGTCAGGCGCCGTCGACGCTGCAGGATCTGTTGCTGCCTGCCGAAGGGATGCCGCCGTCATGATGTCTCGGGTGCGCCGCCTGGCGGTCACGGCCGCATGTGTGTCGATCAGCGTGACCGGATGCTCGTTCGGTGGCCTGAATTCTCTGCCGCTACCCGGCACCGTCGGCAACGAGCTGGGATCGTCGAAGTACCGCATCGAGTTGGCGAATGTCAGCGCACTGGAACCGAA
>CAIWCQ010000005.1 GCA_903911165.1 uncultured Actinomycetes bacterium
CGATTGGGCTGCACGTTCCATGCAGGAATCATCAACCCCCATTAGCGATTACGACGATCACGTTGGCGCACGCAAGACGCTGATCAAGCAGTTCGTCGATCATCTCCCCGGTGACCCCCGCAAGGTCGCCGAGGCCGTACTGATGGTGGCCGGCCTCGATGAGCCACCATTGCGACTGCTGCTCGGGCGGGACGTCCTGGCCGCGGTCCGTGAGAAGATCGCCGACCTGACCGCCTCGATCGACCATTGGGAGTCGGTCACCAAAAACGTCAATTTCCCGAAGGACTAGCGATGGGATCACTCAACGGTCAGGTTGCGCTCATCACCGGGGCCGCACGCGGAATGGGGCGCGCGCACGCGGTCAGGCTCGCCTCCGAGGGTGCCGCCATCATCGCGATCGACATCTGCGCAGAGTTCGAGTCGACCGACTACCCCGGCGCAACCTCTGATGACCTGGCCACCACAGTGCAACTGGTCGAGGACGGTGGCGGCCGAATACTGGCCCGGCAGGGCGACGTTCGCGACGGCGATTCCCTCGCGGCGGTGCTCGAGGAGGGACTGCAGGCCTTCGGCAGGCTCGACATCGTCATCGCCAATGCCGGGATCATCCGGATCACCGACACCGATGATCGGTACCGCACCTTCCGCGACATCATCGATGTCAATCTCATCGGCGCGTGGAACACCGTCGACGCCGCGATACCGGCGCTCATCGAGGGCGGCCGCGGCGGATCGATCGTGCTCGTCAGCTCGACGCAGGGGATTAAGGCCTCGGGTACTGAGCGCGCGGGTTTACAGGCCTATGGCGCCGCGAAGCGGGGTCTGGTTGCACTCATGCAGGGATGGGCAAGTCAGCTTGCGCAGCATTCAATCCGGGTCAACACCATCCACCCGAGCGGGGTCGCGACCGACATGATCGTCAATGAGGCAACCATCGGCCTGGCGGCGGCACACGATCCCTGGTTGGCCACCCAGCAGAACGCGTTGCCGATCGGGCTCCTGGCTCCGGACGACGTCGCGGGCGCGGTGGCATGGTTGGTCTCCGATGCGGCCAGGTTCATCACCGGCATCTGCTGGCCACTGGACGCCGGATTTACCGTTCGGTGAATGCGGTTCTGCCGGCGGCTCCTCAGTCGTCTGCGGCAACCAGCGAGCTGAAACGAATATCCGGGTTGTCCTCAGCGAACCCTTGCAGTCGCCACTTGGTGGTGAACAGGGCGAGCATGACGCCATCGGCCCGGGTGAGGACTTCCATCGACACCTGTTTGTCCACGAACGGTGCGTCCTCGGGGTCGACGGCTCGCGCGACGGTGTAGGGAAGGGATTCCAGCGCGATGGGCGAACCGAACTCCGACGCCATCCGGTGGCTGGCGACCTCGAACTGCATCGGGCCGACTGCGGCTAGCACCGGCGATTGGTCGCCTCGCCGATCCGAACGCAGAACCTGGACCACGCCCTCCTGAGCCAGTTGCTCAATCCCGCGGCGGAACTGCTTGTGCTTACTGGGGTCGGTGCCGCGGGCGACGGCGAAATGTTCGGGGGAGAAGCTCGGTATCGGCGGAAAGTGCACGGGCACATCGCGAAAGAGAGTGTCACCCGGTCGCAACGTGGCGGCATTGGCCAAGCCGATCACGTCTCCCGGCCACGCGTTATCGAGGGTGGTGCGCTGTTGGCCGAATACCGATTGGGCGTACTTGGTGACGAAAGGCTTGCCGGTGGCGGCGTGGGTGAGGACGTCACCGCGCTCGAAGGTGCCCGAGCAGACCCGCGCGTAGGCGATCCTGTCCCGGTGTGCGGAGTCCATACCGGCCTGAACCTTGAAAACGAATGCGCTGAAGGGTGATTCGACCGGCCGCAGATGGCCGTCGACATCACGCTGCCCGTTGGGCGCAGGCGCGAGCCGCACCAGATTGTCCAGCAGTTGGTTCACCCCGAAGTTGAGCGCCGCAGACGTGAACAGCACCGGCGTCGTTTCGCCGGCAAGAAACGCCTCCTGGTCGTGGTCGCCACCGTCGGCGGTGAGCAGTTCGCACTCCTCGGTCGCGTTGACCCAGTCATCACCGGCGGCGTCGAGGGCACGATCGGGTGGAATGTGCTCCTCGGGTGCCGCGGTGGCTCCGCCCGCGGTGCGGGTGAACCGGATGAAATTGCCGGTGCGCCGGTCTAGGACGCCCTTGAAGTCGCCGGCGATACCGACCGGCCACGTCAACGGTGTGGGCTTGAGTCCGATGCGTTCGGAGATCTCGTCGAGGAGGTCCAGTGCGTGGCGGCCCGGACGATCCCACTTGTTGATCACGGTGATGATCGGGATGCGGCGATGGCGGCACACTTGAAAAAGCTTGAGGGTTTGGGGTTCCAGACCCTTCGCGGCGTCGATCAGCATGACTGCGCAATCGACTGCGCTGAGCACCCGGTAGGTGTCCTCGGAGAAGTCGGCGTGCCCGGGTGTGTCGAGCAGGTTGATCACGCAGTCCTGTCCGTCGGGGGAGACGTAGGGGAACTGCAGCGCCGTGGAGGTGATCGAGATGCCCCTGGCCTTCTCCATCTCCATCCAGTCCGACACTGTGGACCGCCGCCCGGCCTTGCCGTGGATGGCGCCCGCTTCGGTGATTACCCGGGCGTGTAGAACGAGCGCCTCGGTGAGTGTGGACTTACCGGCGTCGGGGTGACTGATCACCGCGAAGGTTCGTCTGCGGAGGGCTTCAGTCCTCAGACGAAGCGCCGCGGACCCGGTTGGGGCCGGGCGGGTCTCCACAACGTTGTCAGTCATCGCGGTCGCCATGCTATTTGGCGCAAGCCCGATTCATCCAATCGCGAGTCCGGCGGCGAGACCCTCAGTACTCGGGTTGTGTGAGGTTCAGGCCCGGGATGAAGACCGCTGCTGCAGCCTGCGCCCACACCAGGACTCCGACGAGTCCCGCGGTGGCGATCAGTCCGACGTTTGCCGCGATGGGAAGGCCGATCGCGTTGATCAGGCCCGCAATCGGCTGTCCGTTGATCATCTGCTCGATTCCGGCGAGGACCAGGTTCACGGAATAGGCCGGCAGTGAAATCAGAAACGCGTTGATGATGTCCGCGGTGGGCAGCAGTGCGGCGTAGAGGCCGGCGATCGCGAATGACACCCGGTCGGCGATCGCGGTGATCCCGTCCTGGAGGTCCTTGATGAATTCGTCGGGCGTCGGTAGTGAGAACGACAGGGTCGGAAGCGAAAATGACTGCACCGCAAGTGCGATTGCGGAGATTTCCCTGGCCAAAGAACCCTGCGGTCCGAAGTCGGCGACGAAATCGCTGACACCCTCTCCGATCCCGCTAACCAAGCGGCTCAACACCTCGAGTGGACTGACGTCGGGGAACAGCCCGAACGGAACAACCACGTTGGCATCGGGTTGGACGGCGGAGGTGAATCCGTGTGCCGGATCGCCGTAGCCGAGATCCACGATCACCTTCAGAACGGGCTGGATCAGGTCGGCGATGGGCGTACCGATCAGGGGAAGCAACCGCAAGGGCTCCAGCAAGGGCAGATTCTCGGTCGGCATGAAGAGGTATCGCTGCGTCGGCGACGTCGTGGGCAGTTCGATGGCGGTGCCGCCCAGCGAGACCGGGATGACGGCCGGCGGCGGTGTGGATCCAATCGCATTGAAGTACTCGGCGTCGGCGTACTTGGTGTGGACGAAGACGATTCCGAGTCCCGCATTGAGAACTGACAGCAAGTTCAGTGGATACCGCGGGAAGTCGGCAAATCCGTCATACTCCAACGCGTAATTCGTTGTGGGATAGGCATCTTTAGGAGTTCCGCCGTAGAATTCGATACCCAGACTGGCCAGGGAAAGGCCGGGGAACCGCGACAGAAAGCCTCCGTTTGGGTTCATCTCGTTACCCACGAAAACGAAACTGATCGACTCCCGCAGGCCCTCGGGGATCGTGGGCTTTGTGAATTTGGGCGGGACGTACGTTGAATTCGGCGGGACGTACCCTTCTTGGAGCAGGGAGCCGATGATCGCGCTCTGCGAGTACCCGAATACCGTCGTCGTGGTGCCGGCGGGCAATTTCGCCAGGGTGTCCGAAACGATCGTCAGCCCCTGATCCACCGAGGTGCTCAGCGGCAGGCTCTTGACGCCGGTGATCGGGTACAGGCCTTCGGGAGTGAACACCACCTGGGGTGCCAGGGTGCCACCCGGACTGTTCGGGGTTACGTAAAAGTTCATCACGTTGTGGACGTAGGTCTGCGACGGGATCGGAACGCCACTCGGCCCGGGGATGAGGGGCAGGGTGGCCGCCAATGCCGGGACCGCCGCCGTGCTGGCAGCCGAAGTGCGGCGGCCGACCGCCAATCCGGTCCATTCCAGCGGGGAACCGACCGGAACCGCCGGCGCTCCGTCCGCGGCCGGATCGACGGGGATACCGGCCGGCGCGCTCACCATCCCCGACACCGGTGCGGCGGCCACCGGTAGCGGCGTAGCACGGGACCGCTGGGGTGCCGGTCTGGGCTTGGTGCTGCCGATGGCTCGGGCCGGGGCCGTGCCCCGCGTCGGTGACGCCGCCGAGGCGGCCCCGCGAACGTTGGCCCCCCGCCCGTCGGTCCTGCCCCCGTCGGCCCTGCCCCCGTCGGACCCCCGCCCGTCGACTGCTGCCGACGGGGCGTCCGATCCGGCCGAGGGGGATTCCGCCCAGGCGGTCGCCGAGCCACTGAAGGCTGCGGCGCCCACGCCGAGAGCGACCGCCAAACCACCGACCCGACCGATGTGATTGCTGGCGCCCACGACGTCCCCGATTCGCTGAAAAATTCCTGAGGTTTATCTGAGAGGAAGACTATCGGATGGTTTTCCGGGCCGCTACGGCGTCGCTCGTTTGGAAAGGGCCGGGAATGGGCGCGGCCTGCGGCGGTGTGCGACGATCAACCCGTGATCCACCGTCTCCGCGTCGTCGCACCGGCCCTCGTCGGCCTCGCCGTCGCCGGCGGGGTGGTCGCGACCGGACTTGCATCGTCGGCCCTGGCAGACCCGGCCCCGCCGGTTCCCACCTATCCGGTACCGGCCCCGCCCCCGCCGCCGCCGTCCGCCCCGGCCCTGGCCCCGGCGGCTACGGCACCGGTACCGGGAGATCCGACCGCCCCGCCACCGCCTCGCGATCCGTTCACGCCGTACGTTCCGGAGATCCCGAACCAGTCCTACGGTTCCGGCAACTCCGGCGGCGGCGTATTCGGCACCCTCAAGGATCTGTTGCAGCAGGTCCAGAACCCCACCTACGCTCCCAGCGAGATCGCGGGCTCCGGTGGCCCCGGCGCGCCGCCGCCGATCTCAGCACCGGTACCCGCACTGCCGCCCGGCTACGTGTCGATCAACCTGCCGGGTTCCGAGACACCAGCGGCGCCGGCCGGAAGCGAGGCCGCGAGCAGCGGTCCCGCCCTTCCGCCGGGCTATTACCCCCTCGACGGCCCCCCACCTCCCGGATATGAGTACGTGGCGCCATCGGCGGGTCAGTCCCCGTCGACGCCCACAACGTCCGTCCCGGGTTCGTAGCCCTTCGCGCATGCAGTACCTGAGCTAGGTGGATCTGAGCCATGGACCGGACGGCGCGCCGCGGGACGTTGCAGTGGACTGTCGCGGTTCCGCTGGCGGCGATGGTGGTCTTGGTCGCCACCTGGGCCAGTCACGAGAGCCCACTGGTGCTGGCGCTCATCGCGGTGTGCCTGATCGGCGCCGTTCTCGCGGCGGTGCACCACGCGGAAGTGGTGGCGCATCGGGTGGGGGAGCCGGTCGGGTCGCTGGTGTTGGCCGTGGCCGTCACGGTGATCGAGGTCGGTCTGATTGTGATGCTGATGATCGGCGGTGGGCCCGGCGCCTCGACCTACGCCCGTGACACCGTGTTCGCCGCGGTGATGATCACGCTCAACGGCATTGTCGGCTTGAGTCTGCTCGTCGGTGCGTTGCGCCATCGACTGGTCTCGTTCAACGCCTCCGGTTCCGGTTCGGCGCTGGCGACGGTGATCACCCTGGCCGGTGTGTGTCTGGTGCTGCCCGGGTTCACGGTGACTGTTGCGGGTCTGGAGTACTCCGCGACCCAGCTGGCTTTCGTGGCAGTCGCTTCGCTGATCCTCTACTGCGGCTTCGTCTTCACCCAGACGGTCCGGCATCGCGACTTCTTCGTGCCGGTCTCGTCGGATCGGCACGGACGCGTCACCGGGGTACTGGATCTGGATGCCGACCAGCATGCCGATCCACCGTCGGCCCGCGAGGCGACCATCAGCCTTGGCTTGCTGATGATCGCGCTGGTGGCCGTGGTCGGTCTGGCGAAACTGTTGTCACCGAGTATCGAAGGTGCGGTGAAGCACCTGGGCCTGCCCTACGCCGTGGTGGGTGTGGTGATCGCCCTTGTGGTGCTGGCGCCCGAGAGCATCTCGGCGGTCAACAACGCCAAGCGCGATCATGTGCAGACCAGCCTCAATCTGGCGTACGGATCGGCGATGGCTTCGATCGGCCTGACCATCCCGACCATCGCCGTGGCAATGATCTGGCTACCCGGCCCGCTCGCGCTGGGTTTGGAGCCGATGCAGATCGTGCTGCTGGCACTGTCGGTGGTCGTCTCGGTGCTGACCCTGGCTCAGGGCCGTGCGCTGGCACTGCAGGGTCTGGTGCACTTGACGATCCTGGCGGCGTTCCTGTTCTTCTCCGCAGTGCCGTAGCCCGCGATGGATCCGGCGCCACGGCCAGACATTCCTCGTCGGGCAGAGGATCTCGATGCCGCCACATTTCGCGCGCTGACTGGCCGCACTGATGTGACCGCTGTGCAGATCGACGGCATCGAAAGTGGTACCGCGCTCCGGGCCCGGATCGCCATCACCGGAAGTCCAGACCTACCGGCGCGGGCTTTCGTCAAGCTCGCCCCCATTCGGCCCGCTGAACTTCTGCTCAACCGCTTGATGGCGCTGGCGCAGACAGAGGCGCTGATCTATCGGCAGGTGAATACCGAACTCGCCTGGCTCATGCCGAAAACATATGCCGCGCTTTCGGATCCACGAAGCAGCCGAGCGATTGTCATCATGGAGGATCTCACCGACCGCGATGCCCGGTTCCTGTCTGTGGAAGCAGGATGTACAGCAGCGGATGCGTTGGCAGTCGCTGCCGCACTTGGCGATCTGCACCGAAGATTCTGGATGTCGGACCGGTTGCATACCGGCGATCTCCTCGAACTAAGCCCCACGAGGTCACGCTCAACATCCCGCGGGCCATGGGCCTGGCCGCTGCTGCGGATGATCCCGCGGCAATTCCACGACGTCGTTCCTGCGGACGTCCGTGCCCAGACGTCGACCCTGGTCACACAACGCTGGACGATAGCCAAGCTCATCGGCACATACCCGCACACCCTGATTCACGGCGATACCCATGCCGGCAATATCTGTCTGATCGGCGACCGGCCGATGCTCTTCGATTGGCAGGTGGCATCCTGCGGTCCGGCAGTGAAAGACCTGTCCTACTTCGCCTGCACGTCGCTGGACACCGAAACGCGCCGGGCAATCGAAACCCGGCTCGTTGAGACCTACGTTGCGCATCTCAACGGAGATGGCATCGAGCGCCTCTCATTCGCGCAAGCCTGGGATGCCTACCGATTGTTCGCATTCACCGCCTATGTCGCCGCGGGGGTCACCTCAGTCTTCGGCCGGCGACTGCAAAGTGAGGCATCGACTCGCGCAGGTTTACGCCGCGCGGTTCAGGCGATTGGTGATCTGGACACCCTGGCAATGCTGCGCAGCCAACTCGGTACGGCCTGACGACTCCAGCCCGCCGATCAGCGGTTGGGTAGGCAGAGCAGCCGTTCGGTTTCCCCGATGGACGCGATCGACAGGTCCAGCGAGCGTGCCAGTTCGGCGGTGCGTGCGACCAGTGGTGTGTTTCCCTGCGCGAGTTCGCCTTTGCGGAGGTACAGGGTGTCCTCGAGGCCCGCTCGGGCATTGCCGCCCAGCGCCAGGCCGATCCCGGTGAGGGTGAGGTTCGCCCGTCCGATGGCGATGATCTGCCAGACGCAGTCCTTGGGCAGCCGCTCGACCATCATCACCAGGTTCGCCGGTGTTGCGGCCGCGCCGCCGGCGACACCCAGCACAATGGAGAACTGCAATGGATCGGCGAGCAGGCCTTCGTCGTGGAGGCGCATGACGGCATCGAGGTGGCCGGTGTCGTAGACCTCAAGTTCGGGTTTTACGTCCAACTCGCGCATGCGGGCGGCGAGTCGGCGAACTCCATCGGGAGGGTTACGGAACTCGCCCTTGCCGAAGGACATTGTGCACGGGTTCAAAGTGGCCATGCGCGGCCGTAACTCGACGAGCTTCTCGCGTTCCTCGAAGGGCACCGAGAGCCCGACACCGGTGGAAAGCTGAATGTGAATGGGGCAGCGCTCGGTGATCAGGTCCATCGTCCGCCGCGCAATGCTCAAGTCGGCGGTGGGCTTTTCGTTCTCGTCGCGCAGGTGCAGGTGTGCGACCGTCGCTCCGGCCAGGTAGGCCTCGTGCACCGCCGCAGCGATCTCCTCTGGGCTGGTCGGTAGGTACTGATTGTCCGATTTGAAGGCGATCGGTCCGGTTGGTGCGACGGTGAGGACGACGCTCATCAGCTTTCCTTCGGATAGGCGATGATCACCAGCATGGTGGCGTCACGATCGCTGGCGTTGACCAGTTCCCGGGTCTCGCCGGGGCCGAAGTGCACCGAGTCGTGCTTGCCAAGGGTGTGCTGCCCCTCGCAAGTCAGCGTCAACTCGCCGTCGAGCACCACGTACGCCGTCTCCGCGCGGGTAGGCGAGGACTCGGCGATGCCGCCGGGCGGATAGACCGAGAGACCAACCCAGAAGTTCTCCGACGGGCCGGCTTCGAGACCTTGTAGTCGCCGGGTGTCGACTCCGGTATGCATCGGTGCCGCATAGGGCACTGCATCGGCATGACGGGTGATGCGCACGTCAGTTGTTCCCGGTCTCGATGCGATAGGTGCCCTTCGGATCGGTGATCGCCACCAGGCGAACGATGCATCCGTCACCGCCGCGCCACCGCCACGGGAAGGCGGCGAAGGTGACGCGTTTACCGGTCACCTTGTCGATATCGCCGCCGACGTTCTCGAAGCCGTAGATGCCGTTGGTCAGGATTTCGCGATGGCAGGGCTCCCACAGCGCGAATTCCTCGGACACCAACTTGCCGGTCTCCTCCTCGAATTCCCTACAGGCCCAGGGCAATAGGCCGCCGGTAGCCTCGGCTGGTCCGTGCGGGCCGATGGCAGTGGCCAACGGGTGATCGAGTGCCTGGGTGTCGGTACCCACGGCCTTGACGCCTTTGGAGACGAACCACTCGCCGGCCTCCTTGTAGAAACCCGGACTGTAGGCGTAGTACTCCGCGCTGTCGGCGTACTTGTGGTGCCAACCGGTGTTGACGATGACGATGTCGCCCTCGCGGACCGGCGTCTTCTCGGCTGCCTTGTCGAGGTGCTCGGGCATGATCTTCTCCCACTTGCCCATCGGCACATCGAGAACGACGCCGGTGCCGAAGAAGGCACTCAGCGGAATCTCGTCGAGCAGGGGAGTGCCCTCGACCACGTGGCCGGGTGCATCGATATGGGTACCCGAGTGCATGACGGTGGTGATCTTCTGAGTCAGCACCCGGCTCTTGGCCATGCCATGCAGGCGTTCGATCTTGACGTCCTCGAAGTACGGCCAGCACGGCTGACCCAGACCCCAGGAGTGGGATAGGTCGACGAACTCAAGTTGGCTTTCCGCATCGCCCAGCGGCCACGTGTAGGTCATGATGTCCTCTCGAAAGGGTTGTGGTGGTTAGGTTTTGACTTGTCGGGAGATATGCGCGGCCAGCCGGGCGGCCGCGGCGTCACGGGCGCCGGATGGCCAGGCCAGGAAACCCTGCCCGGTCTTGGCGCCGAGCTCGCCTACCGCGACTTTGTGCCGCAGTAGCGGGCTGGAGTGCGGGTCGCTGTTGATGCTCGGCAGCACCTGCTCGTGGATCGCTAACGTCAGGTCGAGTCCGACGTAATCGGCGTTCTCGATCGGACCCATCGCGGCGAGACGAAGCCCGATGGTGTTGCGGACCACGAGATCGACGGTCTCGGCATCGCAGACCCCGCTGGCAACCAGGTCGATTGCCTCTCGCCACAGTGCGTGCTGTAGACGATTGCCGACGAAGCCGGGAACGTCCCGCTGCACCCGGACCGGGATCTTGCCGACGAACTCCAGCACCTCAAATGCGGTATCCATCGACTCGGTCGACGTGTGGTCGCCCCGGACTATCTCGACGACGGGAATGAGATCCGGCGGGTTCCACCAGTGCATGCCCACGGTGCGATCGGCACCGGCAAGACCCTCGGTGATCCGCGAGATGGGAATCACCGAGGAGTTGCTCGCCAGCAGCGCATCCGGGGCAGCGGCGCGGGCTGCGGCGAAAAGCGCCCGCTTGGCGTCGAGGTCTTCAACGATGGCCTCGATGACGAGATCGGCGTTGGCTACTGCCGCCGCGAGGTTCGCCTCGCCGACGATGTGCGCCTTGGGAGCCATTGACCGGGCTTCGGTCAATGCGCTGTCGAGCACCCCCGGTTGGGAATCGGTGAGCACCACCGGTAACCCGGAGCGTGCAATGACCCCGGCGATACGACGACCCATCAGGCCGGCACCGACCACGGCGACCGATCCGACCGGGTGTGCAGAATCCGTCAGCACGCGGTGTAGCCACCGTCGAGGTACAGCACCTGCCCGGTCATGAAAGACGAGGAGTCACTGAGCAGGTAGACCAGCGCCCCCACGAAGTCCTCCGGTTCGGCGAACCGCTTGAGCGGAATGCGGGAGAACATCGCCTCGCGGGTGGCCCGGCCCTTCTCGTCGTCGGCGTACATCCAGGCGGTGAGCTCAGAGCGAAACACTGTCGGCGCCAGCACGTTACAGCGGATCTGGTGCGGGCCCCACTCGGCGGCCAGCGTCTTGCCGAGCAGGTCGACGGCGGCCTTGGAGGGGCAGTAGGCGGTGTAACCCGCGGGATGTCCGAGCTTGCCGCGGGTCGACGACACCAGCACCACCGAGCCGCCGCGGCCCTGGTCGATGAGCACCGGTGCGGCGGCCTTCGCCATCAACCAGGAGCCCTTGACATTGGCGTCCATCACCGATTCCCAGTCCGCCACGGACTGGTCCGTGATGAGACCGACCTTGTTCATGCCGGACGCGACGAGCATGCCGTCGATTCCGCCGAAGGCGGCCACCGCACCGGCGACGATGGTCTCGGCATCGGCGAGTTCGTCGGGTCGTCGGGCGACGATGGTGCTGTGGCCGGCGAGTTCCTGCAGTGCGCACAGTTCCTCCAGCACAGCGACATTGGTGCCGGCCAGAGTCACATTCGCGCCCGCAGCCCCCAGTGCCTTGGCGGCCTCGGAGCCCATGGCGCCCGAGGCTCCGGTGACTATCACGGACTTGCCTTCAATCGAGAAGCGCTTCGCGGGATCGACCATGTCAGGGCCTCACATTTTCCGCGGGGTCAATCGCCATGTCCGGACTCCTGTTCGTAGATCGCGGGCAGGAAGGTGGCCAGGTGGGTCATCTCCTGCGAGCAATGCACGAGCAGTGCCCGGGCATCGAGTTCGGTCAGCCCGACAAGCCGTTTGGCCACCGGCACCGCGGCTCGCAGCGGGGCTGATCGGGCTGCGATGTCGGGTCCGCCAAGCCAGAAGCGTGAGCGCATCACGCTGCCGCCGGGGACGGCGGCGACGTGGTGCGCGAGATAGCCGAGATCGACGGGAAGGTCCACCAGTCCGGTGCGGGCACACACCGCGGTCGCGTCCACGCCGGCTGCAACCGCGGCGTCCACCAGACCGAATTCCTCGGGCCGGCGGAACTGGATGGCCCCGCGAATCATGGCGCTGCCGAGGTATTCGTCGACTTCGGAGGTGTGTCCGACATACCGGGCGCGGCCGGTACTGCCGACCGGAGGCTGTGTGGTCCACTGCGCGTGCACGTGTGCCTTCGGATGCCAGAGTTTGTAGCGTTCGGGGCTGTCACCGTGCCAGCCGAACCACCAGTCGATCATTTGAGGTGTCACGTCGGGCATCTCAGTCACGAGGTTGACGCGCATCGCGCCGTCGGAGGTAATGGTGAAACCGTTCTGCACCTCGGCGTCGGGAATGTTGCCGATAGCTTGTGCCATCGGGGGGAACAGCGCCTCGGCCATCGGGCTGTTGGCCACCGCACGGTGGGCGTCGGCCGAGATATCGGCCATGACGGGATTCCAGAACCGCGCGTAGGGCAGCGTGGCGAGTTCGTGGTCGGACCAACCGAGTCGACGCCCCGGTACACGTTTGGGTGCGGGTACTTTCATGCGCTTACCGCTCCGATCCATCGGTTGAAGCGACCCTCGGGGTCATGTACGGCGCGGATCTCCTCGAGCCGGCTCTGCGCAGCCTCGGAGATACCGCGGGAAGGGCGTCCGGGGTCGTCGGCGAACTGGACACCGGTCGACAGCGACTCCATGGCGGCGGCGTTATCGCGTGACCACCGTGTGGTGGCGGCGCCGTCGTCGCCGTCGAGCCAGCCGCCGTAAAACGCGAGATACGTCTTGTCCTCCACCGTGTACGCCATGTCGGGGAGGTTTCCCGGCGGCGCCCAGTTCAGCCACAAGAAATGCGCGGGTGGGGCCGGCATGGTGTCGGCGATGCGCTGGATATGCGGTAGTAACTCGTCGGCGCTGGCGTGGGTCCAGAGGTTATCGGCCTCCCAGTTGGCTACGGGGTAGTGCTGCATCACACCCGAGTACAACGGACCCATCGTGGAGGGCAGTAGTGGCGTGCCCAGTCGGGCGCCCTTTGGTCGGCTAGCCGCGAAGGCGGTGGCGGCTTTGGCCGCCGACCGGGATGCGGCCATGACGGGCAAGACCAACTCGATGCTCACCGGCGAGCGGACTGTTCGACGCCGTAACGGTGGTGGAAATGACGGGCCCCTCGAGACGACGAACTGCATCTCGACTTCCGGCGGGACATCCGCGCCTACCCGGTCCACCCAGCGCACCACATCCTCGAGTCGGTCGATGGGGTAGTTGAACAGTGTTGTTCCGATAAAGCCCGGCTTGGGGTATACCCGTAGATGGAATCGCACGATGACACCGAAGAAGTCCGGACCGGAACCCCTTGCGGCCCAAAGCATATCGGCGTTCTCGGTCTCACTGGCATGGCGTAATTCACCGTCGGCGTCCACGTAGTCGATCGCGATGACGTTAGAGCACGCTATTCCCGTGGCGCGACCGTTCCAGCCGAAGCCGCCCTGCAGTAGGTAGCCGCCGACCGCCACGCCGCGGCAATGGCCCACGGGGAAGAACAGGTCTCGTTTCATCAGTTCGGCGAGCAGCACACTGCCGCCGAGGCCGGGTTCGGCGGTAGCGGTCATCGCCGACTTGTCGACCGTGAAACTTTTTAAGCGGGACACGTCGATGAGCACGCCGCCATCGCGCACATGGTTGGCCGACCAACTGTGACCACCGGAGCGCACGCCCACCTGCCGACCCTCGGCCTTCGCCGCCCGTACCGCCGCCACCACGTCGCCGACGGAGTTGGCCTGCACGATGCGGACGGGGAACCGATCCGGC
>CAIWCQ010000006.1 GCA_903911165.1 uncultured Actinomycetes bacterium
GTAATCGCGGGTATCGCCGAGGATGGCCAGTGTCACCGCGATCACACCGCCCAGACCATCAATCACGTAGTGGGACATCACCAGGGTGACCGCGGTCGAGCCGTCAGTGAGGGGCAGCACGCTGAGACGCCAGGCAGGACCGGACTCCGCGTCGATCGGCAGTTGTGAGCACTCGTCAAGCCAGTCGCCGACCTCTGCGCGGGGCCGGGCGCGCTCGGCGATGTCAAGCTCCGAGGGCTGGCGATCCGAGACCCACCGGTACCGACCGAAAGGCAACGGCGACCGTTCGATCCGCCGCCCCAACAAGCCGTAGGCAAGATCGCGGTGAAAACGCTTGAGTTCGTCCAAATCGAGGGGGTGCTCATAGAGCCACCCGACCTGCATGACTTCCTTCTGACCCGCGGCACGATGCCCCGAGTAGAAGGCTTGGTCGAGCAATGCGAGCCGATTGTCGGAACGCATGTGACCGTCAGACGGGTCACCGCCGGATGCGTCGGCGTACGAGGCTGTTCGTGGAAGACGTATACGCACTGCCGCTGATCAGCCTCCGTTGAAATGGATATCCGACCGGGACTCTGACGCCGGACCGGGTCCAAAAGAACGATATCCGATCGAGCCCCAGCTGTGCCGGGTTCTTCGGCTAGTCGGCCGAGCCATTACTCTTCGATCGTGAGTCCAATCGGAGGGGCATCCTCACTGCCTGCTGGGGGCGAGCATGCGCGGGCCGCCGCCCGGCCGGTCGCTCTGTTCGTTCTGGGATTGGGTCGGTCGGGGACGTCGGCACTGGCGCGGGTTCTCTCGCTGTGCGGTGGCGCCCTGCCGCCCGGACTGTTGGGCGCCACGTCGACCAATAAGCGTGGATTCTTCGAGCCTCGGGCAGCGATCGTGCTCAACGAAGAGATTCTGCGTAGCCGAGGTACCTCTGGTTTTGACATGGGAATACCCACTCGCGACGAGAGCGCTGTCGATCCACGGAAGGCCGCTCGACACATCGCCAAAGTGAGTTCATATCTTGCGTCGTTGCCCCCGGCGCCGCTTGTCGTCATCAAGGAACCGAAAACAACGCTAGCGGCGGGTATCTGGTTCGAGGCGGCGGCGCAGGCCGGGTTTGATGTTGCGGCGGTGATTGCGTTGCGCCACCCCGAGGAGGTGTTCGCGTCTATCGCGAAGCGGGCTAACAGGCAGCGTTACGTCAAGGCCGCGCCGGAACTCGCCGCTGCGGGGTGGCTGAAATACACCCTGCTTGCCGAACGAGATACGCGCGGGGTTCCCCGCGTTTTCGTCGAATACACCAATCTTCTCGAGGACTGGCGGCGCGAAACCGGGCGGATTGCGGCAGCGCTTGCGATCGATCTTGACACCCGAGACGAGGTCGCGGTCGATGAATTCCTCACACCCGACCTCCGGCACCACCGCTTCTCCGGTCCGATTCTCGAGCCATTCGGTACCGACTGGATGGCGGTGGTTTACCAAGAACTCAGCCTGGCCGCACGCGACCAACCGTGGGATTCAGCGGAGATGGATCGGGTTTTGGGGGAGTATCAGCTGACTGAACGGGGATTTCGCAATGCGTTCGTCGATCATCAGCGCTACCGCAATCTCAACCGGTTCATGCCGCCGTTCATGGTAAGACTCGGCCTTGGAACTCTGGCGTTAGCTAATCGACGCAAGGGTACGTGGGCCTAGTCTGTTGCGGCAACCGAGAAAGGCCAGGATCACGCGGTGAGAGTTGTGCTGGCTTTCTATGGGACTCGCGGAGACGTCGACCCAGGTATAGCTGTCGGCCGGGAACTATCAATTCGGGGCCACGA
>CAIWCQ010000007.1 GCA_903911165.1 uncultured Actinomycetes bacterium
CATGTTCGAATAATAAACCAGGCCCCCGACAAGAACCGAAGACAAACTGGGACACGGGTAGGGGCGTAGGTGGGCGAGATTTACTGCGGGTACCGCAATACCGCGGTGACCGGCGATCCACCGGGCAACCGGTCAGCCGACAGTGCCAACACCCGGCCGCCATTGGCCACCACCCGACGGGCCAACTCCTCGGCGAGCACCGGTCCGTCCGGATCCAGCGTGATTGCGCCGTCGTCGCCGATGGTGCCGCGTTCGTCGTACTCGCGATCGATGATCAGCGTGGCCACCGCGCTGTTGGTGGCGGCCCGGGCGATGTCGGCAAGGTCGGTGGTGGCGCGCCGTTGCCCGCGTCTCTCGTCGACCGTATTCGCAAGTGCTGCATCGGTTTCTGCGGCATGCGCGACGAGCACGGGCTTGACCGCGTCGGCGATCTTGGTCAGGCTCCACTTGTCCGGGTTGGCCTCGACGCCGAGGGACACCAGTGTCGGTGCGCTGCACACCTGACGGAAGATCGAGTAGATCGGCTCCGTTGCGATCAGAATCAACGGACGTTCATCGCCGCGCAGCATCGGCATCAGCGCGTCGTCGACCAGCCGCGCGAATTGGCGGATCCGAACTCTTTTGCCCTCCGAACCCACCAGCCGGCCGGATGGGGACCGATCCTTCAGCGAGGACTTTCCGGCTGCACTGGCGGCATCGGAGGGCATGCCTGCCACCTTCACCTCCTTGGGCGGGAGATCCGCGGCGACGTCGACCAGTCGGACCTCGCCCTCGGACAGGCAGAGCACGTGTGCATCCTGGGCGGCCGTCGCCGCAATCAGTTGGATCAGGTTGGCTTTGTCGTCGACGTGAACCTGGGCATTGGGCCGGTGCGGCAACCGGAACGTCCACTGACCGTCGGGAGTGGCGATCACGCCGAGGCCATGCGACTGGTGCGCCCAGAAGTCGTCGTCGTCAATCAGGTCGAGCAGCTGCACCTCGATGTACTCGTCCTCGCCGCGCGGCAATTCGGGCCGCTGACGAACCTCGATCATCGCTTCCTTGACGAGGTTATGCAGAGCCATCGCTTCGGCGGCGCCGTCCTGACTGATCGGCGTCGTCGGCATGTAGATGGTCACCACCGCGGGTGCGTTGATCGCTGCCAGTAGTCGCAGTTCCGTCTCGCTGGGGATATCGAGATGCCACATGCCGCCCACGTCCAATTCGCCTCGGGGTCTGAACGCCCCGAACAGTACGGGACGCCGGTTGCGGACGGCCCGGTTAGGGTTCCGAGGTGTCCGTCGCCCACATGATCCTGATCGCGGTTGCGGGACTCGGGGCGGGCGTCATCAACTCGCTGGTGGGCTCCGGCACGCTGATCACTTTCCCGACTCTGGTGGCGCTGGGTTTTCCGCCGGTGACCGCGACGATGTCCAATGCCATCGGCGTGGTGGGCGGCAGCGTCTCGGGCACCTGGGGGTACCGCAAGGAGTTGAGTGGCCAGTGGCATCGGCTGCGCTGGCAGATTCCCGCCTCGGTCGTTGGCGCACTGATCGGTTCATTCCTGTTGCTGCACCTGCCCGAGAAAATCTTCACCCAGATCGTGCCGGTCTTGCTGATCCTGGCGCTGATGCTGGTGATCGCGGGCCCGCGGATTCAGTCTTATGCGCGTCGACGGGCCGAGGCAGCCGGACGATCAGCCGATCAGGTGCCGCCGCTGCGGATGGCGGCCTTGGTGCTGGGGACCTTCGCCGTGGGTGTTTACGGCGGGTATTTCACTGCGGCGCAGGGCATTCTGCTGATGGGTTTGATGGGCGCGTTGCTCCCTGAAGACGTCCAGCGAATGAACGCGGCGAAAAACCTGCTGTCGCTTTTGGTCAACGTCGTCGCGGCGATCAGCTACACCCTGGTGGCCTTCGACCGGATCAGCTGGCTTGCCGCCGGGCTGATCGCTGCGGGCTCGTTGATCGGCGGATGGCTGGGCTCGCGGTACGGACGTCGGCTGTCTCCGAATGCGCTGCGGGCGGTGATCGTGGTGGTCGGGTTGATCGGGTTAGTCCGGTTGCTGATGGTGTGAGGGCCCCGTCCCTGGATTCGGGTGGCCGCAGGGCGCTGCGGTACGCTCATGCCCTGCTGCCGGCGATTCCGGCAGCGCCGCGGGCTGTGGCGCAGCTTGGTAGCGCACTTGACTGGGGGTCAAGTGGTCGCAGGTTCAAATCCTGTCAGCCCGACCAGGTCAGAGGGTGTTTTGGTCTTGCCGAACCGTTCAGCTGTACAGCAGGTATCCCGCCCGGCTTGCGCGGAACTGGGCGGCCGCTCGGTCCCAATCTGTCAGCAGCGGTGCGAGTCGATCGGCGTTTATCGCCAGGCGCACCCGATCAGATCCGGTAAGCGCGTCGATCGACGGCCCCCAGGCGAAGTCCCCCGGATGCTGTGTGCGGATCGTGTCAATGAGTAGCAGCGCCGTGCGAACCGGTCGGTATGCCTGCCGATCGGTGATGGTTAATCGGATGGCCGGGATGTTTTGTCCGGGAAATTTGGCGGCGGTGCCGGCGACCGGGACGGTGACGGCTCCGAAGGCGATGCCCGGCAGGGCAAACGCGTTCATCGTCGCGACCACCGCCGCCGCATCCAGCCACGGCGCCCCAATCTGCTCGAAGGGCCGGTCGGTGCCGCGGCCCTCCGAGAGATTGGTGCCTTCGAAGTAGACCGTGCCGGGGTAGCTCGTCACGGCCGCCAGCGATCGGAGGTTGGGTGACGGGTTCACCCAGGGCAGGCCCGTTTGGTCGAACCACTGCCCGCGGCGCCAGCCCTGCACCGGAACGACGGTCAGGTCCGCACCGATACCCTGCTGCTGGTTGAACAGCGTGGCCAGCTCGCCGACCGTCATACCGTGCCGCGCGGGGATGGGGTACATGCCGATGAATGACGCGAAGGCCGGGTCCAGCAGGGCGCCTTCCACGATGTCGCCGCCGATCGGATTAGGCCGGTCGAGAACGACGAACGGGATGCCCTTGCGCGCCGCGGCCTGCATCGACAGCGCCATCGTCGACACGTACGTCCAGGTGCGTCCGCCGACCTCCTGAAGGTCATAGACCAGGACGTCCACGTTCTTCAGCATCTCGGGAGTCGGGCTGTTGCCTTGCGCCGCATAGAGGGAGTAGACCGGCACGCCGGTCTTCGCGTCGACACCATCACCGACCGTGACACCCGCCTCGAGGGTGCCGCGGATGCCGTGTTCCGGCGCCAGCAGGGCCACCAGTGTCAGGTCGTCGCTCTGGGCGATCAGATCGATGTCCGACGTGCCTGACCGGTCGATGCCGGTGTTGTTGGTGATGAGGCCGACCCGTTTGCCGCGCAAGGCAGCCGGCACGTCATCGAGGAAGACCTCGATGCCCGGACGTACGCCTGCCGCGGCCGGAGCCGCCGACACCGGTGACGGCGCACCGCACAGCAGCAGGATGAACGCCAGGAAAGCGCTCAGCGACAGCCGGTGGCCGGATCGTGCGACGGGCATCAGCGCACTATATCGGGGAGCTCGCCCTTCTCGTTCGTACTGCTTTGCGATAGTTCAAGTTACTGTTCACAGCCAAACCTGCATCGGGGACCAACATGTCGGAACTGCTCGCCCAATCACTGCCCCTACCCTGTGGTGCCCGCTTGCGTAACCGCCTCGCCAAAGCCGCCATGACCGAGGGCCTGGCTGACCCCGCCGGCATCCCGACGGCGGAACTGGACAGGCTGTACGGGCTGTGGAGCGATGGCGGCGCGGGGCTGCTGTTAACCGGCAATATCCTCGTCGACGGCGATCACCTAGAGCGACCGGGCAATGTGATTATTGATCGGGAGCCTGATGCCGCAACGCATGCGGCACTGTCGCGCTGGGCTGCAGCCGCTACCCGCAACGGTAATCACTTCTGGGCGCAGATCAGCCATGCGGGTCGCCAGACACAGAAAATCATCAATCCTCATCCGAAAGCGCCGTCCGCGGTAAAAGTCGGCTTGCCGGGTGGCCAGTTCGGTGAACCCGTTGCGCTCACAGTTTCCGAAATTGAAGAGATCGTTCAGCGCTTCGGGGTATGCGCCGCAGCCGTTAAAGCGGCCGGATTCACCGGCGTACAGATTCACGCCGCCCACGGTTACCTGTTGTCGCAGTTTTTGAGTCCGCGCAGCAATGTGCGCACTGATCAGTTCGGTGGTGCACTCGCCAATCGCGCCAGAGCGTTACTGGAGACCGTGAAGACGGTGCGGGCGGCGGTGGGGCCTGACTTTCCCGTGGCGGTCAAACTCAACAGTGCCGACTTCCAGAAAGGCGGATTCGCCTTTGAGGACAGCTTGCAGGTGGCGCAGTGGCTGCAAGACGCGGGCGTCGACCTACTGGAAATATCCGGCGGCACCTACGAGCAACCGAAGTTATTGGGCGTTGAGGGTATCGAGGAGGAGGAGCCGCAACATGTCGCGCACTCCACGTTGATGCGCGAGGCTTATTTTGTGGATTTCGCACTCGCCATGCGGGAGAAGGTTTCTATTCCGTTGATGGTGACCGGAGGCTTCCGGCGGCGCGACGTGATGGAACAGGCCATCCGTAGCGGCGGTGCCGACCTGATTGGCGTGGGACGGCCGCTGTGTGTGATAACCGATGCGCCCGCGCAAATCCTGCAGGGGATGGCGGAGCTGCCGCGCTACGAGGCGCAACTGGCGCTGTTTCCAAGCTGGCTGGCGTTTCTCAACAGGATCAAGACCGTGCGCACTTTCGCCAGCTTTGGTGTGCAGTACTGGTACTACGCGCAGCTGGAGATGCTGGGGACTAACGGCAGGGCGGCACCCGACATGTCAGTGTTTGCGGCAACTCGCACGGTCCTTGCGCAGCAGCGGCGCTGGGTCGCAGCGCGTCGCCGGCTGTGATGGCACCGCAGTCGTCCGTCCCGGGCGAGGACCGCTACCACGACTTCCCCGACGGCTTCTTCACCCGGTCCGACGAGGACGACGACCGTGGCTTCTACGGCCAACCGCGGCTGGTGCAGCACATCGACGACGGTGCCATCGCGGCGGTGCGCGACCTCTACGACGAGCTCGGCTTGTACGGCGAGGTGCTCGACCTGTGCAGCTCCTGGGTGTCGCACCTGGCCCGGACCCCGCAACGGCTGGTCGTACTCGGTATGAACGCCTTTGAGCTCGAACGGAATCCGCAGGCGCACCAACGGGTGGTCAAGGACCTCAACCGCGAGCCCGCGCTGCCGTTCGCCGATGCCTCCTTCGACGGGGCGATGTGCACGGTGTCGGTCGACTACTTGGTCCGGCCCCTTGAGGTGTTCGGCGAGGTGGCCCGGGTGCTGCGGCCCGGTGCGCCATTCGTATGCACGTTCTCCAACCGCTGCTTCCCGACAAAGGCCATCCGGGGTTGGCTCGCCACCGACGACGAGTTCCACGTGCGGCTGGTGGCCGAGTACTTCCGCCGATCGGCCGGCTGGGATGAGCCCCGCATCGACCAACGCCCGACGCCGGGTGACCCGCTCTTCGCCGTGTGGGCCCACCGCTCGTTACGCGTCTGAGGGCTAGCCCATCACAGCCCGAAGAACGCCAGCGCCTGCGCGATATAGACCACGTAGGGCGTCGGACTGTACGGGCCGGGCTGATTTTGGCTGAGCACGACGCCGACTAGGCCGGTCGTCGGGCTGACGAAGAATGTCGTGCCATAGAAGCCCGACCACCAGTAGTCGCCGGTGCGGTCGAACGTGGCCGTCGCATCGCCGTCGACGACGACCGCCATGCCCAGCCCCCAGCCGAGTCCCTCGATGCCCTCATCGACGAGTACGCCCGATTGCACGGCGGGTTGTGTCATCAGGGCGACGGTTTCCGGCTTGAGGATCTGAGTGTCTTGATATGTGCCGTCATTCCAGAGCATCAACGCGAAGCGCAGGTAATCCCCGGCAGTGGAAACGAGGCCACTTCCGCCCGGCGTCCAGCCCAGCGAATCGCCGCCCGGCCGATCAACGGCCACGAGGCGGCCGGCCGAATTCTGGGTGTACATGGTGGCGAGTCGGTCGCGCGGGGACTCGGCCGTGAGGAACTCGGTCGACGTCATACCGAGCGGATCGATAATCCGACCCGTGACGAAATCTCCGAAGGCCTCACCGCTGGCCACCTCAACCACGCGGGCGAGGACGTCAGCGGACCAGCCGTAGCGCCAGACGTCGCCGGGCTGCTCGTAGAGTGGCGCGGTCAGGATCTGATCTACCCGCATCGCCAGGGAGCCCGAGCCGGTGTAGAGGTTGTTCGCGGCCCAGATGCGGTCGAGATCCGACGTGTTGGTGGTTCCGCCGATGCCCGATGCGAACTTCAGCAGGTCCCGCACCGTCAGAGGTTCGTCGAGCGGAACGCTGGGGATCGTCCCATCCGGCAAAGCGGTCTGACTTGTGGCGACGCGCAGGTTCGCGGCGGCCGGAATGTATCGCGCCACCGGATCGTCAAGGCCCAGGCGACCCTCTTCAACGAGGATCATCGCCGCGACCGCGGTGACCGGCTTGGTCATCGAGGCGATGCGGAACTGTGTGTCGAGTCGCATGGGCGTTTGCGTTGCGATGTCCGCGTAGCCGGCCGTCGACGTGTGAACGATCTGGCCGTCGCGGGCGAACATCGCGACGTAGCCCGACTGCAGTCCGAGCAACACCCCGCCGTTGAGGAAAAGGTCGAGGGCGATCCGCGCCGGCCGCGCGAGACTCGGCGCGTTCGGGCCGGCGGGAGTTCCGTTGAAGCCCGACTTACCGGCCGGGCTGCCGTCGACCCCGACGCCGCCGACGCCACCGACACCACCGGTGCCGAAGAACGACAACACGCCGGCGTTACCGCCGTCACCACCGGTACCGCCACCGGTACCGCCGGATCCGCCTTGGCCGCCGTCGCCCACGATCAACCCGCCGGAACCGCCTCGGCCGCCGGTCCCGCCGGCCGTGGTGGCCGCACCACCTTTACCGCCGGATCCGAACCATCCGGCCGCGCCGCCGTTACCGCCGGCGAAACCATCACCGCCGTTTCCGATCAGTCCGCCGTTACCGCCGTCGCACGCACCGGTGGTGCAGGCGCCGCCGTAGGTCGTGTACGAGTGGCCGTTGCCGAGCAGGATGCCCGCGTGCGGGTTGTCGGCGGTGCCGTTTCCGACGAAGACCCGCAGCACGCTGCCCGGTCGCCAGGTGGTCGGGGCGCCCGGGACGGACGCCGCCGCCGCGGTCGACGAGGCCGCTACCGGGTTGACCGGTTCGGCTGGCTGGCTACGACTTGCCGCGGCCGCCGTGCGCGATACGCCGCCCAGTTCCCGTCGGACCGCCGCCGCCGCCCATGGCAGGGATGTTGCCGCCGGGCTGTCACCGGAACCGCTCGTGCTGCGCCACCCCGACGGGGCGGTCACCGGGGAAATCTTCGCGGGTGCGGGCGAAGCCTTCGCGGGTGCGGGGGTGCGCTGCGCCGCGGACTGCGGTCCGCCCGAGGCGCGGGTAGGCGACGCTGCCGCGCGGGCGGGCGCGTTGCGTTTGACGGTTGTTGGCTGAGCGGCCTCGCCGACGCCGTCGGTGGCGCCGGAAGTTTCGGCCTGGGCGGTCGCCGCCTGGCCCAGGGCTACTGCCGAGCAGATGCCCAGCGCCACCGCGAGGCCTTTGATGCGGCGCTCGTCCGAGGCCAGCCGCGCGGGGGCCTTCTGGTTCACGGGCAGTGCAACCCGGGGGAGTTGGTCGGCCA
>CAIWCQ010000008.1 GCA_903911165.1 uncultured Actinomycetes bacterium
CCCGGCCCGGGCACGGTCGATCTGGTTTTGCTAGCCGGCAATGTGATGATCTTTCTGGATCCCGGTACCGAGGGCATCGTGCTGCAAAACCTGGCCGACCAACTCGCCGACAACGGACTTCTGGTCGCCGGATTCAGTCTGCAACCCGGGCAGCTGTCCTGCGATCGCTACGACGAGGCGGCTGCCGAGGCAGGTCTGAGTCGGGTTGCCAGATGGGCATCGTGGGATCGCCAGCCGTTCGCCGGCGGTGACTATGCGGTGACGGTTCATCGCCGAGGGGTGGCTGAATGAAATTCCCACCGCGGGTCGGAAGTGATCAGTACGTCGGAAGTGATCACTACTACGTGTTCACCACCAGGCTCACCGCACAGGGTCTGCAGCGCACCACCATGTTGACCGTCGCCGTGTTCACCGCAGGTCTGTCTCTGCCCGCGGTGCTGGCGATGTTCAATCCGAAGTCCACCTATCTGCCGGGCGGCAGGGCAATCCTCGTCGTGGTGGCGCTGTTGTGCTGGGTCTTCGCCGCGCCCTGGCTGCGGCATCGATGGCCGACGCGCGCGCAGTCGACAACGCTCATGGCCACCGGCGCTGTCGCCTTAGCGGTCGGTTGCGTGATCGCGGCCGACCCGCTCGCGGGGCTCTTGATCGGAGTCGCGTTTACCTTCATCCTTGGTTACGCCGCCCTCTTCCACAGCACGGCACTCCTGGCATTTACCGTTGCGGTAGCGGCCTCCGCCGGCCTGTGGGTGGCCGCCCGGATCGCCGCGATCGATCTGCCGACAGCCTTCGCCGTCACGACGCCCCTTGTATTCCTCAATATCGTCGTGGTGTTCGCCTGCCGCTTGATCGCCCGACTGGGCGGAGCCGAAGACGCCCAGACCGATGTCGATACGCTCACCGGTCTGCTGACCCGGGCGTCGTTCCACGAGGCTGCCGCACACCTGATCGGGGCCCGGAACCGCGGCGATGATCGCTTCCTGGTGGTGGCGGTAGTCGCGATTGACAGCTATGCCGCCATCATCAGCGTGCACGGCGGCCGGGGCGCGAATCGAGCCCAGGTTTCCGCCGCGCAGGCACTGCGCGACACCGTCCGCCGTGATTCGGTCGTTGGTCACGTCGATGAATCGGAGTTCCTCATCGCTGACGTCTTCACCGCACCGGACCCCGCACCGCTGATCGACCGAATCCTCGGCGCGGTGGCGTCGACCCAGGGCGGGATGACCGCCAGCGTCGGTGTGCTGAGCACTCCGTTGCGCGGGCTGTCCGCCCGCCCGCCGGTGGTGGTGATCGACGAAGCCATCGCGCTGGCTACGACCGCGATGCACGAGGCCAGGCGGTCCGGCGGAAACCAGGCCTGCTACGTGAGCGATATTGATCTCGCGGGGCCCTAATAGGCTGGATCAACGCTCAAGCAGCGCACGCCGCAGCAGGTGCATGGCCACCGTCGTGGATCGGTCGCGGACGTCGGCGCGCTCGCCGGGAACCGGGATGCACCGCACGATCCCCGGCCCGTCGGTCAACATCACCGCGAACCACACCGTTCCGACTGGTTTCTCCGCCGTGCCGCCACCGGGCCCGGCCACACCGGTGATCGCGACGGCGGTGTCCGCGCCGAAGCGGCTCAGCGCCCCCGCCGCCATCGCCTGGGCCACCTCGGCCGAGACCGCGCCGTGTGCGGCGATCAGCGCGGCATCGACGCCGAGGAGCGCAACCTTGGCCTCGTTGGCGTAGGCGACAACACCGCCGGCGACGTAGTCCGAGGATCCTGGGCGGTCGGTCAGCCGCGCCGCGACGAGTCCCGAGGTGCAGGACTCGGCGGTCGCGATCCGTCGGCCCGCGAGCAACCGAGAAACCTGGTCGTCCACCGACGAGCCGTCCTCGGAGAAGATCGTCGCGCCGTGCCGATCCCGCACCATGGCCATCAGGGCAGCATGGGCCGACGCACCCGAGGGTTCGTACCGGGTGACCATCTCCACTTCCCCCCGGCGCAGACAGGTGGTGATTTCGAGGTCGACGAACCCGGCGATCTGCTGCTGCGCCTGACGCAGGGTGTCGGCCAGTCCCGACTCGGCCAGTCCGAACATCCTTACGGTGTCCTGCAGGTACTCGGTGCGACCGGCGATGGCCACCGAGACGGCCTCGGTGGCGAGCGCGGCCGGCCACATCGCCTGCAGCTCTCTCGGCGGTCCGGGTAACACCACGACGGTGGGATTGCCGGCGATCACCGCCCCGGGCGCGGTACCGACCGGGTCGAGCACCTCGGCGCCGACCGGGACCATCGCCTGTTTGCGGTTAGCCTCCAGGACGGCGTCGAAGTCGGTGTCGGGATAGCGCGACATCCACCGCTGCACGATCGCGCCGATCTTGGCCTCCATTGCCGCGTCGAGGACGAGATCGCGACCGCAGAACCGGGCCACGGTCGCCACGGTCATATCGTCGGCGGTGGGACCGAGGCCGCCGGTCGTGACGACGAGGTCCACCCCCTCGTCGCGCAGAAAGCCCAACTGCGCCTCAATATCGGCGGCCCGGTCCCCGCAGATCGTGATGTGAGCCAGTTCAACGCCTAACTCGAGCAGGCGGTCGGCCAGCCACGGGCCGTTGCGGTCGGTGACTCGTCCGGTCAGGACCTCGGTGCCGGTAACGAGAATGGCGGCGCGCGCGCTCACTGGCGCGGCGCGGCGCCCGGCGAGCGCACCACCAGGGGCGTGGCCGGGAAGTGGGCCGCCATCTCCGTTCGCGACTTACGCAGGGCGGCCGTGCCGTAACCCTTTTGTCGATGCGCGGGATGGATCCAGATCCGGACGTTGACCTCGCCGTCGAGGAGTTCGCCGAACACCATCCCCACTTTGTCCTCCCCGTCGAGTGCCACGAACCATGCGGCCTCCTCCGCCCACAGCCGGTTGCGCGCAGCGCTGATCTCCTCATCGAGGCTGCCTGCGGGAGATCCGGATCCATCGCCCGCGGCGCCCATCTCGGTCGTGCGGGTAGCGAATATGTCCCGATCGTCGGCGTGGGAGAACGCCCGCAACCGCAGGCTCTCGTCCGAACTTGCCGGTCGTTCCCGGGCGGTGAAGCTCAGCTGACTGTTGAGATCGTCGAGTTCGGCCGCGATACGTTTGCGTGATTCGGTGGTCAGCTGGTCGAAGGACATTCCCATCACGGCCTCGCTGCCGATCCTGGATGTGCCGAGCAGTCGCGTGATCGCATCGATCGCCTCGTCGCGGTCACCGGATCCGACAATGACGTCGAGGACTTCGTGGCGCCGGTCCAGCGCGGCCATCAGGGCATCTGCGATTGCGCGCCGGGTCACGGCTCGGTCGGTGTCGGTCATTGGATTAGCGTAAGGCCGAAATCGGTGCGCATCCACCCGCGAGGAGTCCCACCCACCGTGGCGAAGAGGTTTCTGACGATCTTCGCCGTCGTGCTGTTGATCCTCGGCGCCGCCGATTACCCCGTGTTCGCCTCGCCGCGGCCGGCCGGTGCCCGCGATATCGAACTGGCCCAGGGATGGAAGCTGGTGTCCGCGACCGACCTGGAGGCGGATGGCGCCGCGATTTCGGTCCCCGGCTACAACGACTCGACGTGGGTGCCGGTGCCCCGGATGCCCGGCACCGTTCTGGGCATTCTCCAAGAGGCCGGGGTCTATCCGAACCTCTACTTCGGCAAGAACCTGCTCACCGAAGTCCCGCAGGATCTCTACAAACGAGACTGGTGGTACCGGACGACCTTCTCCGCTCCGGCGGACTACCGGACGTACCTACTGGACTTCCCCGGCATCAACTACCGGGCCGAGATCTGGCTCAACGGCCATCGCGTCGCCGATGCCGGCCAAGTTGTCGGCATGTACACCCACCATGAAATCGACGTCACCGGACACATCCGGTCCGGCGGAACGAACACCCTTGCGGTGAAGGTGACACCCGAGCGATCCGTTCAGGATGTCGACGGGGTGGAGTTGGCCGACAGTTGGTATGACTGGATCAACTGGCGCTACCTCGGATACCGACGGCCCGGTGCCTCAGAGGGCACCGGTCCGTCGTTCGTTCCCGACCGCAATGCCGGGATCTTCAAACCGGTACGGCTCAGGATGTTCGGGGCCGTGGATATCGGACCGACGACGGTGAACAGCGAACTGCCTGACACCGGGAGAGCGCGGCTGACGATCCACTCGGTGGTGCGCAACTACCGCGAGGAACCCCTCCGCGGTGTATTGCAGGCAAGCATCACCCGGGACGGCAGAAAATCTGTCCGAGTTGCACAGCCGGTCATGCTTAAACCCGGCGAGGAACGTGAGATCACCTTCACACCAGATGATTTCGCCACCCTCAACCTTGACAATCCGGATCTGTGGTGGCCCTACACGATGGGCAGTCCGGACCTCTACGACTTGCGCCTCGACTTTATCGAGGATCGAACAACCACCACCTCGACACTGCGTTTCGGTATCCGCACCGTCAGCCAGGGCCGCAATGTCGGTGCCACCACCGGTGCGCGCGATGGAGACTTCTTCCTCCGGATCAACGGCCGGGATTTCATGGTCCGGGGCGCCACCTACACGCCGGATCTGCTCTACTCCTATGACCCAGATCGGGATGCGGCGATCCTGCGGTACGCCAAAGATCTCGGCGTCAACATGCTGCGACTGGAATCCAAGATCGCCTCCGAGCATCTCGTCGAGATGGCCGACGAGATGGGTATCCCGCTGATGTACGGCTGGATGTGCTGCAACCAGTGGGAACGCTGGCAGCAGTGGGACGCCGAGGACCGCCGGGTCGCGCGGGAGAGCATGCGCTCACAGATCGAGATGCTGCGCTCGCACGCCTCGGTGTTCGTCTGGGCCAACGGCAGCGACGGCCGGCCGCCGGCCGAGGTGCTCGCCGACTACCGCGGCATCCTCGCCGATCTGCACTGGCAAAACGCCACCGTCGACACCGTGTCGGCCTTCGCCCGCGACGGCGACGGCAACCCACTGTGGGACGGCATAAGGATGGCCGGCCCGTATTCCTGGCGCCCGCCGTCGTACTGGTTTAGCGGCCGCTACCCCGCGGCCCGCGGAGCCTCGACCGAACAGGGCGACAACGAACACATTCCGCCGTACGCGAGCTTGCGTCGATTCATTCCCGCTGACCGACTCTGGCCGATCAACGACACCTGGTTCTTCCACGCCGGGGCCGGTCTGCAGAATTCCACCCTGACCAACGTCCGCCGCGTGATCGATCGACGCTACGGGCCGTCCACCGACGCCCGGATGTTCGCCGACAAGGCTCAACTGGCCCACTACGAGGCCACCCGCGCGCAATTCGAGGCGTTCGCCGCCGGCGGTTGGGACAGCCACAAGATGACCATCTACTGGATGCTCAACAGCCATTGGCCGTCGTTCTTCGGCAATATCTTTGACTATTACCTACGGCCCGGCGGCGCCTACTACGGAGCGAAAAAGGGCCTGCGGCCGCTGTCGGTGGTGTTCGACTCCTATGCCACCGGCGACCGTCGTCAGGCCCGGATCACCGTGGTCAACCAGAGCCCGCAGGCCCGCCAAGATCTGCGGGTGCGGGTTCGCACCTACGACCTGCGCGGCCGGTTGCGCGACAATCGCGGTGTCGGGGGTATCGATATCGGCCCAGGTGCCGCCGCCGCCGTGATGACGCTGCCTCCCGGCCCGTCGGACTCCCGGGTGTTCTTCGTGCGCTGCGAATTGCTTGACGCCGAGGGCACCGTGATCAACGAAAACGTCTACTGGCAGTCGCAGGTACCCGACGACGTGGGTCCGCCGGGCAACGACACCGCGTTCGACTCACGGCAGGTCAGTTGGGCCGATATGACGCCGTTGAACACCATCGGACGACCGGCGTTGGAGATCAGCGCTCGTCCGGACGAATCAGACCCGGCCCACGTGAAGATCACGCTGTACAACCCGGCCTCGCAGATCGCGTTTTTCCAACGGGTCGAGCTGCTCAGTACTGCCGGCGGCGAGGAGATTTTGCCGATCACCTATGACGACAACTACGTCAGCGTGTTCGGTGGCGAGACGGTCGAGATCGACGGCCGGGTGCCGGCCGGCGGTCCGGTGCCGGCCTGGGTACGGGTGACCGGCTACGGCGGCACACCGGTGGTTGCGGCGGTGCGGTAGCGGCCCGTGGCCTACATACGCCTCCCGAGGTTCGCCTGGGGCCTAGATTCGCCCGTGGCCTACATTCGGTACGGGGGGTCGGCGATCCGGAAGGGACGGTAGACGTTGCTCGAGCACGCCTTCGTGGTGGCCGCTGCTCTTGCCGGTGCGGTTTTCACCGCGATCGGGATCGTCGTCCGCCAACGCGCCACTTTGGATGTGCCGCGGGACCGTGGTGTCAGCGGATTGATGATCAATACGCTGCTGCATCGTCCGCTGTGGTGGGCTGGCACCGCTGCCGCGGTGACCGGGTACGGGTTCCAGGCGGTAGCACTGGCCTACGGGTCGCTGCTGCTGGTGGCGCCCCTGCTGGTGTCGGCGCTGTTGTTCGCGCTGCCGCTGAGCGCGTGGATCTCCGGGCGCCGGGTCACCCGCGCCGAATGGGGGTGGGCCAGCCTGTTGACCGTGGCGCTGGCGCTGTTTGTGGCCGTCGCCCGAACCAAACCCGGCGACTACGAGGCCTCGGAGCCAACCTCCGTCGCGGTGGCGACGATCTGCCTGCTGGTGGTGGCTGCCAGCCTCGTCATCGCCGTCCGACTCACCGGTTGGCGGCAGGCGATCCTGCTGGCGCTCGGGGTGGGGGTGCTGTTCGGGGTGCTGGCGGTGCTGACCAAAATCGAGATGCACATCCTGACTGAGGAGGGTGGCGCGCAACTACTCACCTCGCCGGTGACCTACACGCTGATCGTCGTCGCCGTCGCCGCGACGCTGTTGCAGCAATCCGCCTTCCATGCCGGCTCGCTGAAGGCATCCGTCCCGGCGATGCTGGTCCTTGAGCCGGTGGTAGCCGTGCTTCTGGGTCAGGTGATTCTCGGTGAACACCTGGCGGTCAGTACATCGAGTGCGATCGCGCTGGGGATTGCCACTGCCGCGATGGCGGTCGCGACAGTCGCGTTGGGCCGCGACGAGGGCGCCTTCGAAGACGAACTCGAAGCAGCCGCAACACGGCGCCCTTCGCCGTGACGCCATCCCCGGACCACCTGCCGTCGGAGACCCTGGCCGGTTCGCGAACTTTGGCCGAGATCGCTACCGGGCCCTCCGGCCCCGGCGTCGGCGCGTTTTTCGACCTCGATGGAACCCTGTTGGCCGGCTTCACCGCCACCGCCCACGCCAGTGACCGTCTCCGGCGCGGCCAGGCCCGGATCGGCGAGGTGCTCGGGGTCGTCGAGGCCTCGGTGCGCTACAAGCTGGGGCGAATGCAGTTCGAACGACTTCTCGCTCGGGGCGCGACATACCTGCGGGGGGAATCGTTGGCCGAACTGAGTGCGGTCGGCGAACGATTGTTCGCCGAGGAGCTGACGCACAAGGTCTACCCCCTGATGCGCCAGATCGTGGATGCTCATCTGAACCGTGGGCATACCGTTGTGATCAGTTCCTCGGCGTTGACCATCCACGCCGAACCGGTGGCCCGCGCATTGGGGATCTCCGATGTGGTGTGCAACTCCTTCGAACTCGACGAGCACGGATTGCTGACCGGCCGGGTGGCGAAACCCATCGTGTGGGGCCGGCAGAAAGCCGCTGCGGTGCAACGTCTTTGCGCCGAACGCGGTGTCGAGTTGGGTCAGAGCTACTTCTACGCCGACGGGAATGAGGACGCGGCGTTGATGAAGCTGGTCGGTCACCCCCGGCCGGTTAATCCCAGGGCTGGCCTGGCCGCGATGGCTACGACTCACGGTTGGCCGGTGCTGCACGTCGGCGCACCCGGTCAGCGCGGCCCCGCCAATGCACTTGGCCACCTGCCAGGATTGGGTCGGGCCGCGATCGGCGCCGCGTTCGGTGCGGTCGTGGCGCGCGGCAACAGGCGACGCTGACGCGCCTCACATGGCGCGGTGCGGGACGTCGGTCACCAGACCGCCGTCGACGACATACTCCGAACCAGTCGAGAACGATGACTCGTCGCTGGCCAGGAACACCACGAAGGTAGCGACTTCCTCAGGTCTCCCGGGCCGGCCGAGCGGAGTGGCCACCATGTCCTCCGGCAGATGCTCAGTCATCGGCGTGCGAATGAACCCCGGATGTATCGAGTTGACGCGGATATTGCTGCTGGCGAGTTCCAGCGCGCTTGACTTGGTCAGACCGCGCAGGCCCCACTTGGAGGCGACGTAGCTGTGCACGTACGCGGCGCCACGTAGGCCCTCGATCGAGGAGATGTTGATGATCGACCCGCCCCCGGCGGCGATCATCGGTGCGATGACCTCCTTGGTACCCAGCATCGGGCCGGTGAGGTTGACGTCGAGCACTTTTTGCCAGCGGGCCACATCGAGGGTCTTCAGCGGACCCAGCTGGACGATCCCGGCATTGTTCACCAGCACGTTGAGCTTGCCGAAAGCGCTCAGTGCGGTCCCGACAGCGGCCGTCCAGTCCTCCGCGCTGCTGACGTCGAGGTGGACGTAGCGCGCGGTGTCGCCCAAATCCGCGGCCAACGCGGCACCTTCGTCGTCGAGGATGTCACCGATTAGCACCGCGGCACCCTCGGCGACCAACATTCGGGCGGCTGCCGCGCCAATGCCGCGCGAACCGCCGGTGATCAAAGCGACTTTGTTATCCACGCGTCCCATGGAATGTCAGGCTACCTTGACGAGTATGTCCATTCGCGTCGTCCACATCGGAACCGGCAACGTGGGCCGGCTCGCACTGGCGGAACTGATCGCCAACCCGGCCTTCGAACTGATCGGGTTGTGCGTCTCAACCCCCGCCAAAGTCGGCCGGGACGCCGGCGAACTGGCTGGCCTGGACGTGATGACCGGCGTCAAGGCAACCGATGACCTCGAGGCGGTTCTGGCCTTAGCGCCTGAGTGCGCGGTCTATTGCGCGATGGGCGATACCCGCATGGTGGAGGCCATGGGCGATGTACGGCGGATTCTCGCAGCGGGCGTCAACGTGGTGGGTTCGGCGCCGGGGATACTGCAGTTTCCCTGGCGTGTCATGCCGGACAAGTACATCGAACCTCTCGAAGTTGCCGGGCGGCAAGGCAATTCGAGCATCTACATCAACGGTGTGGATCCGGGGTTCATCACCGACCTGATTCCGCTGGCATTCGCCAGCACCTGTGCTCGAATCGAGCAGGTGCGCTGCATGGAGATCGCCGACTACGCCACCTACGACGGCGCCACCGTGATGTTCGACGTGATGGGTTTCGGCAAACCGCTTGACGAGGTGCCCATGCTGTTTCAGCCCGGTGTCCTGGCGGTGGCATGGGGCTGCGCGATCCGGCAATTGGCGGCCGGGCTGAAGATCGAGATCGACTCGATCACTGAGAGTTACCAGCGTGAACCGGCTCCGGAGAGTTTCGAGATCGCCGCCGGCCACATTCCCCGCGGTGGCGTGGCGGCAGTCCGATTCGAGATCACCGGCATGGTGGGCGGACACCCGGCGATCGTCGTCGAGCACGTGACCCGACTGCGCGAGGACCTGCGGCCGGATTGGGCGCAACCCGCCCAGCCAGGCGGCTCCTACCGCGTGGAGATCACCGGAGAGCCGTCGTATGCCGTCGATATCTGCCCCACCAGCCGCCACGGCGACCACAACCACGCCGCAATCGCGGGGGCTGCGGCCCGCATCGTGAACGCCATCCCGGCAGTGATCACCGCGCCACCGGGTATCCGCACCACACTCGATCTTCCGCTGGTGTCGGGGGTCGGGGTGTACTCAAGCCCCGGGGATGTCGAGGCGTCCCGGTGATGGTTAGGCGTCCCGGGGATGATTAGGCGTGCCGGGGATGTTGCGGGACGTCACGGGCGATAGCCGGGAACGAGCGTCGCCCCGGGATACCAGCCGTACCCGCCATTGACGTACAGCGACAGACACTGTGCGCGCAAGGCTTCGCTCCCGATGCCGCAGTTGAGCAACGCCGTCTGATCCGGCGCTGATCCCAGCACGCGCGGCGGGCGTGACGGCAACGCGCAGTTGTCGACGTAGGGATTCAGCGGAAACACACCGTTGTAGCACGGGGCCGACGGCGGATCGATAGGGCCGGCGGACGCCACCGGTGCCCCTACCAGAATCGAGCCGGCGAGCACCGAGCCAGCGAGGACGGTGCCGGCGAGCACCAGAACCGCTCTGGTGGACAACCTGCGCAGATCTGCCATTCGCGAACACCTCCCCCGTGATAACGCCTACTCTTCCACGGTACTCCGCTGAGGATTTCCCCTGCTCCAACCGCACGTGGTAAAACTAGAACACGTTTCAGTCCGACGCCCTAGGAGCCGGTCATGCACACTTCCCTCTGCGACGAACTGGGCATCGAGTTCCCCATCTTCGCGTTCACCCACTGTCGCGACGTGGTCGTCGCGGTCAGCAAAGCCGGCGGTTTCGGGGTGCTCGGCGCCGTCGGGTTCACCCCCGAGCAGTTGGAAATCGAACTGAACTGGATCGACGAGCGCATCGGCGACCGTCCCTACGGCATCGACATCGTGATCCCCAACAAGTACGAGGGCATGGACGCCGACGTCTCTCCAGAGGTGCTCACCAAGATGTTGCAGGACATGGTTCCGCAGCAGCACCTCGACTTCGCCAAGAAGGTCCTCGCCGACCACGGTGTGCCCACCGGCGACGCCGACTCCAACGCCCTGCAGTTGCTCGGTTGGACCGAGGCGACGGCCACCCCGCAGGTCGAGGTCGCGCTGCGGCACCCGAAGGTCACCCTGATTGCCAACGCGCTCGGTACCCCGCCGATCGAGATGATCGAACTCATCCACGCATCTGGCCGTAAGGTCGCCGCGTTGTGCGGCTCCCCCGCGCAGGCCCGCAAGCATGCCGACGCCGATGTCGACATCATCATCGCCCAGGGCGGCGAGGGCGGCGGTCACTGCGGTGAGGTCGGTTCTATCGTGCTGTGGCCGCAGGTGGTCAAGGAAGTCGCACCCCGGCCGGTTTTGGCCGCCGGTGGGATCGGCAGCGGTTACCAGATCGCTGCCGCACTAGCGATGGGGTGCGCCGGTAGCTGGTCTGGCTCGCAGTGGCTGATGGTCGAGGAAGCCGAGAACACTCCGGTTCAGCAGGCTGCCTATGTCAACGCCAGCAGCCGCGACACGGTACGCAGCCGTTCGTTCACCGGCAAGCCCTGCCGCATGCTCCGCAACGACTGGACCGACGCCTGGCAGACTCCCGGCAACCCCGAGCCGCTCGGAATGCCGCTGCAGTACATGGTGTCCGGCATGGCAGTGGCCGCCACCAGCAAGTACCCCAACGAGACGGTGAACGTCGCGTTCAACCCGGTCGGTCAGGTCGTCGGCCAACTGACCAAGGTAGA
>CAIWCQ010000009.1 GCA_903911165.1 uncultured Actinomycetes bacterium
ATCGTGGTACTGGTCACCAAGTTCCTGGCCGGGGCGTGGATCGCAATCCTGGCGATGGGCGGGCTGTTCGTCATGATGAAGGCGATCAACCGGCACTACGCGGCGGTGTCGCGCGAGTTGACGCCGGTCGAGGCCGAGCAACGCGAAATCGTGCTGCCCAGTCGCAATCACGCGGTGGTTCTGGTCTCGAGCATGCAACTGCCCACACTTCGGGCGCTGGCCTACGCGAGAGCGATGCGCCCAGACGTGCTCGAAGCGCTCAGCGTCGATGTCGATGCGCGCGATACGCGCAAACTCACGGCCGAATGGGAGGCCAGCGCTGTCACGACCCCGCTGAAGGTCGTCGCGTCGCCCTACCGCGAGATCACCGGTCCCATCCTCGACTACATCAGACGGATCAACCGGGAAGCCCCGCGTACCGTGATCACGGTATTCATTCCGGAGTACGTGGTCGGGCACTGGTGGGAGAGCCTCCTGCACAACCAGAGCGCCCTGCGGCTCAAGACTCGCCTGCGGTTCATGCCGAATGTGGTGGTGGCTTCCGTTCCATGGCAGCTGAATTCGTCGACTGACCTCAACCCGCTCGACGTGCAGAATGCGCCGGGCGACGTGCGCCGCGGCTTCGTGGAGTGACAACCGGGACGCCGGGGGACCTGATGCCGGGGGACCTGATGCCGGGGGACCTGGTGGTGCGCGCCGGGCCGGCCGCCAACGGCGGCAGCTGCGTGGCCCGACACGAGGCGCGGGTGGTGTTCGTGCGCTACGCGCTGCCCGGGGAACTGCTGCGGGTGCGGGTCACGTCGCAACGCGGGGCGTACTGGCATGCCGAGGCGGTGGAGGTTCTCGAACCCTCGGCTGACCGGATCGCGCCGCTATGCCCGATCGCCGGAGTCGACGGTGCAGGGTGCTGCGATCTGGCCTTTGTCGCTCCCGACGCAGCCCGGGTGATCAAGGGCCAGGTGGTGAGCAATCAACTTGAGCGGCTGGGCGACTACGCGTGGCAGGGCGATGCCGAGCCGGTCCGCTCAGGCAATGCGCTGGGTTGGCGCACCCGGGTACGCCTGGACGTCGGGGATGACGGCCGGGCCGGTTTCCACCGCTACCACAGCGGCGAACTCGTCACTGACCTGCGCTGCGGGCAACTGGTCGAGGGGATGTTCACCGACGGCGCGGTGTCCAACGAACTGCGACTGCGTCCGGGCGACCGGTTGCACGTCGTGATCGATGATGACGATAGCCGGCATGTGGTGTCGACCACTCGCGGCCGGCGCGGTGGCACCGTCATCGAGGGATCTGGTGAGTCCGTGCACCGGGTGGGCCAGCGCGTTTGGCGGCTGCCCGTGACGGCCTTCTGGCAGTCCCATCGCGACGCGCCCGCGTTTTACAGTGACCTGGTGAAGCAGTGGGCGCAGGATTGCGACGGGCAGCGGGCCTGGGATCTTTACGGCGGCGCCGGCCTGTTCGCCGCGACCCTCGCGGAGGTAGTCGGAGAACAAGGACGGGTGCTGACAGTGGACACCTCGCGCGCGGCATCGGCAGCGGCACGGTCGGCGCTGGCCGACCTGCCGCAGGTGCAGGTGATCTGCGATTCAGTTCGCCGTGTCCTCGCTGCTGAGTCCGGCGGGGCCGACATCGCGGTGCTCGATCCGCCCCGCGCCGGAGCGGGTCGGCCGGTGATCGAACTGCTCTCGACTTCTGGCGTGCGCCGCGTGTTCCACATCGGTTGTGAGGCAGCGGCTTTCGCGCGCGACATCAAACTCTATCGCGAGCACGGTTACCGGGTGGAATCCATCCGGGTCTTCGACGCTTTCCCGTTGACGCATCACGTGGAATGCATTGCGCTGCTGGAGAAGGCCGATCATGTCGGAAACTGATCGTGGCGGCCGGTCTCGGCAGCCGGTCAGATTGTTCGCCCGCGGATCGTGGTCGGAGACCCGCCGCATCATCACAATTCTGCATAAGGAAACCGTTGGCGGCGCACTCTTGCTGTTCGCTGCTGCCGCCGCGCTCATCTGGGCGAACTCACCGTGGGCGGAGTCGTATCACGCTCTGAACGATCTTCGTGTCGGTACCGATGACTACGGACTACACCTGAATCTGAGCCTGGGCGGGTGGGCGGCCGACGGGCTGCTGGCCATCTTCTTCTTCGTCGTCGGTCTTGAACTCAAGCGCGAGTTCGTCGCCGGAGACCTCCGCGATCCGGCGCGGGCGGCGCTGCCGATCGCCGCGGCGGTGGGCGGAATGGTGGTTCCCGCCGCGATATTCGTGGCGCTCGCCGCCGGATCCGGTGCGGGAGCGGCCCGCGGGTGGGCGATACCGACCGCCACCGACATCGCGTTCGCGGTGGCGGTATTGGCGGTGATCTCCACCCACCTTCCGGCCGCGCTGCGCACCTTTCTGCTCACCCTGGCGGTGGTCGACGACTTGCTCGCGATCACCGTGATCGCGGTGTTCTATACCGCCAAGATCAACCTGGGCGCGTTGGGTCTGGCATTGGTCGCACTGACGGCGTTCGCGTTCCTGGTTCAGCGGCGCGTTACTTCTGTGTGGTTGCTGGTTCCCTTGGCATTGGTCACCTGGGCGTTCGTGCACGAGTCCGGGGTGCACGCCACGGTTGCCGGGGTGTTGCTGGGCTTTACCGTGCCGGTGCTGACGTCCAAGACCGGCGCGCCCGGCCTGGCTGAGCGCTTCGAGCATCTGATGCGGCCCATTTCGGCCGGCTTCGCGGTGCCGGTGTTCGCCTTCTTCGCGGCCGGAGTCACGTTCGGTGGCTATAACGGATTTGTGACAGCCCTGCGCGATCCGATCGCTCTCGGCGTCGTCGCCGGCCTCGTCGTCGGCAAGACCATCGGTGTGTTCGGCACCACACGGTTGGTGGCCGCCGCGACCCGCGCAAGCCTCGACGCATCACTGCGCTGGATCGACGTCCTCGGGGTGTCCCTGCTGGCCGGCGTCGGATTCACGGTATCGCTGCTGATCGGGGACTTGGCCTTCGGCGCGGAGCCGGCTCGCCAAGAAGTGGTGAAGGTCGGGGTGCTCACCGGGTCTTTGCTGGCTGCGGGTTTGGCGGCGGTTCTGCTACGGATCCGCAACCGGCACTATCGCTCGGTCTTTGAACTGGAAACCTCCGACGCGGACGGCGACGGGGTGCCGGACGTCTATGTCGCCGAACCGGAATCACCCGGCAAGAGTGCGTAGACTGATCCGATGCTCGAACAGATCCGGGGCCCCGCCGATCTGCAGCACCTCACCCAGGACCAGCTGACAGAACTCGCGGTGGAGATCCGCCAGTTCCTGATCCACAAGGTTGCTGCCACCGGCGGGCACCTCGGCCCGAACCTCGGTGTGGTGGAGCTCACGCTGGGCCTGCACCGGGTGTTCGATTCCCCGCACGACCCGATCATCTTCGACACCGGCCACCAGGCCTACGTGCACAAGATGCTGACCGGACGCAGCGCCGATTTCGACACCTTGCGGATGAAGGGTGGTTTGTCGGGTTATCCGTCACGTGCCGAGAGCGCTCACGACTGGGTCGAATCCAGCCACGCCTCTGCGGCGCTGTCCTACGCCGACGGACTGGCCAAGGCCTTCGAACTGAGCGGGGAGCGCAATCGGCACGTCGTCGCCGTCGTCGGTGATGGTGCGCTGACCGGCGGGATGTGCTGGGAGGCGCTGAATAACATCGCCGCGGCCGAACGGCCGGTGGTCATTGTCGTCAACGACAACGGCCGTAGTTACGCGCCCACCATCGGCGGTTTCGCCGACCATCTCGCGGGCCTGCGGCTGCAACCGGGTTACGAGCGGATCCTGGAACGCGGCCGGGTCGCGCTTCGCGGCGTGCCGGTCATCGGCGAGGTCGCGTATCAGGCCATGCACAGCGTCAAAGTCGGACTCAAAGACGCGATCTCCCCACAGGTGATGTTCTCCGATCTCGGGATCAAATATGTCGGGCCGATCGACGGCCACGACGAACACGCGGTGGAGAATGCGCTGCGTCATGCCCGCGGCTTCAACGCCCCCGTGATCGTGCACGTGGCGACCCGCAAGGGCATGGGTTATCCGCCGGCGGAGAACGACGAGGCCGAGCAGATGCACGCCTGCGGCGTGATCGACCCGCACACCGGCCTGGCGACGAAAGCCGCGGCACCGGGCTGGACCGCGGTGTTTTCCGATGCCCTGATCGCCTACGCGACCAAGCGCCGCGACATCGTGGCGATCACCGCGGCGATGCCCGGGCCCACCGGCTTGGCGGCCTTCGGCGAGCGGTTCGCCGACCGTCTCTTCGACGTCGGCATCGCCGAACAGCACGCGATGACATCCGCTGCCGGGTTGGCGATGGGCGGCATGCATCCGGTGGTGGCCGTTTACTCGACCTTCCTCAATCGGGCCTTCGATCAGGTTCTGATGGATGTCGCCCTGCATAAACTGCCGGTCACCATCGTCCTAGATCGCGCCGGTGTCACCGGAAACGACGGCGCAAGCCATAACGGCGTGTGGGATATGTCGATCCTCAACATCGTTCCCGGAATCCGGGTCGCGGCCCCGCGGGACGGCGCCCGGTTGCGCGAAGAACTGGGCGAGGCACTGGACATCCACGACGGCCCGACAGCAATTCGTTTCCCCAAAGGGGAAGTGGGCCAGGACATTCCGGCACTCGAGCGGATCTCCGGGATCGACGTGCTGGCCCGGCCCGCACCGGAATTCGCCCAAGACGTCCTGATGGTCGCGGTGGGGTCCTTCGCCGGGATGGCGCTCAAAGTCTCAGAACGACTCCGCAAACAGGGCATCGGCGTGACGGTGGTGGATCCGCGCTGGGTGGTGCCGGTGCCCGCGTCGCTGGGCGCGCTGGCCGAGGCGCACAAACTCGTGGTCACCGTAGAGGACGGCGGCGTGCGTGGCGGCGTCGGATCGGCGGTCTCGGCCGCGCTGCGCGCCGCGGAGATCGACGTGCCGTGCCGCGACGTCGGTGTGCCCCAACAGGTCCTCGACCATGCCGCCCGCGGCGAGGTCCTCTCCGAGGTGGGCCTAACTGAACAGAACATCGCCCGCCAGGTCACCGGTTGGGTGGCCGCACTGAGTGCTCGCGACGAGGCAGTCTCAGAGCAGATCGACTGATCCGTCCGCAGCGGATTCACTGGCGGATTCACTGGCGGCGGGCCGGGTCAACGCGGCCGATAGTGCCGGCACCACTAGTTCACGCTGCCAGTTGCGCGCCCCGCCGGCGCCGAGGAAATCCGCTATGACGCAGTCGACGTCGGGGACCTCCTGGAAGTCCCAGCACAGCCTGCGCACCAGATCCGGGGACACCAGGTTCTCGGTCGGCACCCCGACCCGTTCGGACAGGGTGCCCAGCGCGGCGCGGGCCGCCTCCAGGTAGACAGCGGCCTCCGGTTTGCGTTTGGCCCATCGCACCGCCGGTGGCGGCCCGGTGAGGGCTTCGGAGGCTTCGGGCGGATCATCGGTCCGGCGCGCCGACTCCAGGGCGTCCAGCCACATTCGGGCGCTGCGCCGCTGCTTCGGGCCGCTGAAAACGGGCAGCGCAGTGAGCTCGGCCGCAGTCTTGGGATCCGCCAGTGCCGCGGCGATGATCGCCGAGTCGGGCAGAATCCGCCCCGGCGCGATATCGCGGCCCCGCGCGATTTGGTCGCGGACGGTCCACATCTCGCGCACCGCAGCCAGGCCCTGACTTGTCCGGACCTTGTGCAGTCCGGACGTCCGGCGCCAGCGATCCCGGCGGGTCGGCGCGCTCTCGGCGTGGCGCAGGTACTCGAATTCCTCTGCCGCCCATCCGGTCTTGTTCTGCTCGGCCAGCACCGCGGCGACTTCGGTTCGCAACTCGATCAGCACCTCGACGTCCAGAGCCGCGTAGTTCAGCCAGTCCTCGGGCGGCGGGCGTTTGGACCAGTCGGCCGCTCCGTGCCCCTTGGCAAGGCCCAGGCCGAGTAGGCGTTGCACCATGGCGGCGAGGTTGACGCGATCGAAGCCGGCCAACCGTCCCGCTAATTCGGTGTCATAGAGCGCGGGCGGATGCAGGCCGACCTCAGCCAGACAGGGCAGGTCCTGGTCGGCGGCATGCAGAATCCACTCGTCTTCGGCCAGTACGCCGGCGAGGGGCGCCAGCACGTCGATCGGGCTGCCGCCGTGGTTGACCGGGTCTATCAGGACCGTCCCGGCGCCGGCCCGGCGGATCTGAATGAGGTAGGCGCGGTTGGAGTAGCGAAAGCCCGACGCGCGTTCGGCATCGACGGCAAAAGGGCCGCTGCCCGCCGCGAGTTTCCTTGCCGCGCCGGTGATCTCGTCGGCACTGACCGACACCGGCGGGACCCCATCGCAGGGCCGAGCCAGGGGAGTGGGTTCCGGACCGCCGGGAGCCTCGGGCACAACGTCGTGGTCGTCGGGGGAGGCCATCTCAGGCGCGGGAGCGCGAACTCAGGTCGGTCACCCCAGCCGGTGGGAGTCCCGCCGCGTGCTCGAGCACCTCGCAGAACGCTTCGACATGGGTTCCCAGGCACAACGTGGTGGCCGTCCAGGATGCTCGTATCTCGAGTTGGTGGGCGCGAGGGGGTCCGGAAATGTCGCCGTAGCGCACCGAGGTGGTGGCGGTGACCGTTCCGCCCAGGGCGGTGACATGCTCGGCGCGCGACTCGAGTGCCTCCACCAGCCAACTCCACGCCACTTCGGGCAGCAGTGGGTCGACGGCCTCGGCCGGGTCCAGATCAGCCTGGATGAAAGCGACCAACCGCATCGTCCCGTCCCAGGCTTCGGCGCCGTCGGGGTCGTGCAGCAGGATCAGCCGACCGAAAGGATCGCCCTCGGAAGCCTCGGGCACGATTTCACCCTCGGGGCGCCGGACCTCGGCGCCGAGCGCATAGCTGTACGGCGCGAGACGCTGAGGTGGGCGAATCGGGCCGAGCTCGATTTCCGACCGCACCTCAGCGGCGTTCATCGCCGCCACCGCCTCGCGGAACTGTGTCGGCTCCGCACTGGTCACCCGTTGACGCTAGCCCCATCGGGCGGGCCGTGCAGGCAGGCGCGCCGTGCCAGTGAACCGGCCCAGACAGCCGTGGCAGCATTGTCCCGGTGAGCAACCGCCGCCAGCTTCCCGAGGCGCCCTACCTGGCCGCCGCCGCCGGGCGCACGCCGTCGCGGCCGCCGGTCTGGTTCATGCGGCAGGCCGGTCGCTCGCTGCCGGAATACCGCGTGCTCCGGGCCAAGAACACCATGATGGAGGCGTGTTTCGACGCCGAGTTGATCTGCGAGATCACCCTGCAGCCGGTCCGCAGGCATGGCGTCGACGCGGCGATCCTGTTCTCCGACATCGTCGTCCCGTTGCGCGGGGCGGGGATCGAACTCGACATCGTCGCTGATGTCGGTCCGGTGATCGCTCACCCGATTCGGTCCGGGGCGGATGTGGCGGCCATCAAAACCCTTGACCTGCAGACGGTCGGCCCGGTCGCCGAGGCCATCCGTCTGCTCGTTCCAGCGCTCGGCGACGTGCCCTTGATCGGCTTCGCCGGTGCGCCGTTCACCCTGGCCTCCTACCTGGTGGAAGGTGGCCCGAGCAAACTCCATGAACGGACCAAGGCGATGATGCTCGCTGAGCCGGCCACCTGGCATGGGCTGATGGAGTCGCTCACCGATCTGACCATCGAATTCCTGAAGGTCCAGCTTGATGCCGGCGTGGATGCTATCCAGCTCTTCGACTCATGGGCGGGGACCCTGTCGCTGGCCGACTATCGCAGCTATGTATTGCCCTACAGCACAAGGGTATTCGGTACGTTGGCCGATCGTTGCGTACCGATGACTCATTTCGGCGTCGGAACCGCGGAGTTGCTGGGCGCGATGTCCGAAGCCGGCGCAACCGTCGTCGGCGTCGACTGGCGCACGTCGCTGGCCGACGCCACCGGCCGAGTCGGTGCCGGAAAGGCGTTGCAGGGGAACCTCGACCCCGTCGTTCTACTGGCCGGTTGGGCGGCCACCGAGAAGGCCGCCCGGTCCGTGGTCGATGACGGTCGTCGTGCCGTCGATGCAGGCGCGGGCGGACATATCTTCAATCTCGGCCACGGCGTGCTGCCGGGCACGGATCCCGAGTTGATAACCGACCTGGTGGCCTTGGTGCATTCGCTGTGACTTCCGATGCCAATCAGCCGGGCGGACGGGGGACTGTGCGGTATTGCGTTGTCGGAGCGGGCATTTCAGGTCTGGTGGCCGCCTACCGGATCCGAAGTGCGGTCGGCGAACGTGCCGACATCACCGTGTTCGATCCGGCCGACCGTCCCGGCGGTGTCCTGCGGACCGAGCGACTCGGGGGCCAATCGGTAGACATCGGTGCCGAGGCATTCATCGTCCGTCGCCCAGAGGTACCGGCCCTGCTGGCCGAACTCGGTTTGACGGACCGGCTGATCGGAACCACCGGCGTGCGCCCGGTTGTGTACAGCCAGGCCCGGCTGCATCCCCTGCCGGCCGGCACGGTCAACGGCATCCCGAGTTCGGTGGAATCGGTGGCCGGCCTCGTCGACGCGACCACCTGCGCGCAGATCGCCGCCGAGCCGGACCGGACCCTGCGGTGGCGGCCCGGCTCGGATCCCGCGCTCGGCGATGTGGTCGCCGACCGGTTCGGTGAGCAAGTGGTGGCTCGCTCAGTGGATCCTCTGGTCGGCGGCGTCTATGCCGGATCGGCGGCCGGGATCGGGCTTCGGTCGGCGGTGCCGGTGGTGGCGGCCGCTCTCGACGCCGGCGCCGGAAGTCTGACCGAAGCGGTTCGGGCGGCGCTGGCAGGAACCGGCAGCGGGCCGGTCTTCGGTGCTCTCGCCGGCGGCTATCAGGTGCTGCTCGACGCGCTGCTGGCCCACACCGGGGCGCACTGGGTCCAGGCGCCGGTACGACACATCACCGCTGCGGATTTGGGCTGGCATCTTCACGACGACACCGGCCGAACCTGGCCGGCCGACGCCGTGGTGCTGGCGGTGCCCGCCCCGCAGGCGGCCGCACTGCTCGTCGATCTCGCACCGCGGGCCGCCGCGGCGGCCGGGCGAATTCCGGTCGCCTCGGCGGCGGTACTGGCCATGGCCGTCGACCCTGGCACGCCCTTGCCTGCACAGTCCGGTGTGCTGGCGGCCACCGGAGAGCTGTTGCATGCCAAAGCGATCACGCTCACAACCCGGAAATGGGGCGTCCGTGGCGACGCCGAATTGCTGCGGATGTCGTTCGGCCGCTTCGGTGACGACATCGCCAGCGCCACCGACGATCACCAACTGCAGGCGTGGGCCCGCGACGATCTGGCCGCGGTGTTCGGTATCGACGTTGACCCGATCGAGGTGACGATCCACCGCTGGATCGATGCCCTGCCGCAGTACGCACCCGGCCACGGCGATCTGGTCGCCGAGATCCGGGCCGGTTTGCCGTCCGGCTTGGCTGTCGCGGGCAATTACCTTGACGGAGTCGGGGTCCCGGCCTGCGTTGCCGCGGCCGGTCGGGCCGCGGCCGCGGTGGTGGCCGCTACAGTCCCAGATTAGGCGCCCGTGGCCGCCAGGGGTCCCAGACTAGGCGCCCGTGGCCGCCGGGGTCCCAGACTAGGCGCCCGTGGCACCATGGGAGTCATGGCGAAACTGGACTACGACACGCTTAACGCCACCGTCCGCTACGTGATGTTCTCGGCATTCGCGGTGCGACCCGGGGTGCTGGGCTACGAGGACGAATCCCGGGCCGCGGTAATCGACGAGACCGCCACGTTCCTCAAGCAGCAGGAGGACAGCGGCGTGGTCATCCGCGGCCTCTACGATGTGGCCGGGATGCGGGCCGACGCCGATTTCATGATCTGGACCCATGCCGAACGACTCGAGGCGTTGCAGAGCACCTACAGCGACTTCCGGCGGACCACCACACTCGGGCGCGCGGTCACGCCGGTGTGGAGCAGTGTCGCGCTGCATCGCCCGGCGGAGTTCAACAAGAGCCACGTGCCGGCGTTCCTGGCCGGCGAGGAACCGGGCAACTACGTCTGCGTCTACCCGTTCGTGCGGTCGCTGGAGTGGTACCTGCTGCCCGACGATGAGCGGCGCAAGATGCTCACCGACCACGGGATAGCCGCCCGCAGTTACAAAGACGTGCGGGCCAACACCGTTCCGGCCTTCGCGCTCGGCGACTACGAGTGGATCCTGGCATTCGAGGCGGCGGAGTTGCACCGGATCGTCGACCTGATGCGTGACCTGCGTGCCACTGAGGCCCGCCTGCACGTCCGCGAGGAGATCCCGTTCTTCACCGGCCCCAGGGTCGGCGTCGAGGAACTCGTCAACCGGTTGCCGTAGGCCGGCTAGGGGCCCTCCGGCACCAGCTTCAGGCAAATCGAGTTGATGCAGTAGCGCTGGTCGGTCGGGGTGGGGTAGCCCTCACCGTCGAAGACGTGGCCGAGATGGCTGTGGCAGTTGGCGCACACCACCTCCACGCGGCGCATGCCCATCGTGTCATCGGAACGCAGGATCACCGCATCCGAGTGCGACGGGTCGAAGAACGACGGCCAACCGCAGTGTGACTCGAACTTCTCGGTGCTGCGGAACAGTTCGGCTTCGCAGGCCCGGCATTGATAGGTGCCCTCGGTCTTGGTATCGGTGTATTCACCGGTGAATGCGGGCTCGGTGCCGGCCTCGCGCAGCACCCGATACTCCGCGGTGTTGAGCCGGTTGCGCCATTCGTCGTCGGATAGTTCCAGCATGCGCGCCACGGTACCGCGAGCGTTACGCCAGCGCAGCAGTCGAGGCCGAACGTCACGCAGGCGTCACGCTCGGTGCGGGAGAGCGTCGTGTCGCTGCCATCCATGCCGGGTCTATCCCGTCTTCGAGGCGGCCTTCGGCCTTGGCGTCGAGGTACCGGAAGTACAGCACGCAGAACACCACGATCAGCATCAGCGACCACCCGTAGGTGATCTTCATGTATTCCAGGAACCGGCCCGTCGTCGGCAGGCGCCACATCAGCCAACGGTCCAGTGTCAGGAAGCCGTAGGTGGCCAGCCAGGCCGGCCAGTTGCGCAGCACCGAGTTCTTGAGCACCACCGTCATCAGGAACGGGAACA
>CAIWCQ010000010.1 GCA_903911165.1 uncultured Actinomycetes bacterium
GCAAAGCCATGCTGGTCGTGATCAAACCGTCGACGGGCGAAATCCTGGGGGTAGCCCAGAACGATGCCGCCGACGCCGACGGGCCCGCGGCCACCACCGGTCTCTACCCCCCGGGGTCGACCTTCAAGATCGTCACGGCCGCAGCGGCCATCGGCCGCAATATGGCCACGCCCAACACCCTGCTGGGATGCCCCGGTGAGATCGACATCGGCCACCGCACCATCCCGAACTACAACAAGTTCGACCTGGGCACGGTCCCGATGGCACGGGCCTTCGCCAACTCCTGCAACACGACCTTCGCCGAACTGGCCAGCCGGATGCCTCCCTCGGCCCTGACGGTGGCGGCCTCCCAGTACGGGATCGGCGCCGACTTCACGATCGAGGGTCTGACGACGGTCACCGGCACCGTGCCGGCAACGGTCGACCTCACCGAACGTACCGAGGACGGATTCGGCCAGGGCAAGGTGTTGGTCACCCCGTTCGGGATGGCGCTGGCGGCGGCAACCGTGGCCGCCGGCACGACGCCGACCCCGCATCTGATCGTGGGTAGCCAGACCACCGAGACCGGTGCACATCCGCCGGCGGATCCGGCGGTACTCGACGGTCTGCGGTCGATGATGCGCCTGGTGGTCACCAACGGCACTGCCAAGGACATCGATGGCGCCGGAGAGGTCTTCGGCAAGACCGGCGAGGCCGAGTTCGAGGGCGGCTCGCACGCCTGGTTCGCCGGCTACCGCGGCGACTTGGCGTTCGCAGCCCTCATCGTCGGCGGCGGGTCATCGACCTACGCGGTCCGCATGGTGGCGGAGATGCTGCAGGAACTCCCGGACGGCTACCTGGCCTGATCGGGTTAGCTCGAACCCGCTTCGGCGATCATGATTTCGCCGCCCTGCACCGTCAACGGCCGGGAGGTCAGCGGCTTGGTCGCCGGACCCTGGGTCACCGTCCCGTCGAAGGCGAACTTGCTGCCGTGGCAGGCGCAGTCGACGGAGTCGCCCTTGACCGCCAGCGCGCAGCCGGCGTGCGTGCACCGGGCGATGAAACCGTCGAACACCCCGGCGGAGGGCTGGCTGATCAGGGTGCCGTCGACGATCGTGGCTCCGCCCACTCCGATGTCGGTGGTCGCGGCAAGTGCCTGGCCCGCCTTCGGGGTCGGTATCGCAGGGGCGTCGGCACTCTTTGCGCAGGCAGCAAGGGGAGCCGCAGCGGCACCGGCGACCGCGGCGCCGAGGATGGTTCGTCGGGTCATATCGGACATGGGGCAAGCCTAGATCAGCGGGTAAGTTGAGTAGGCCATGACTGAGATCGAGAACACTCCTGCGATGCGGCTGTCGGATGCCGACCGAAACGGAACGCTGCGGCGACTGCACAACGCAGTCGCGCTGGGCCTGATCGACATCGGGGAGTTCGAGGAACGTTCCGCTCAGGTGTCGTCGGCTCGCCAGCCAGGCGACCTCGAAGCGCTGATCGAGGACCTGCCGGGGCCGGGTGCCATCGCCACGTCCGCGGCGGATCGACTCGAATTGCGGGGATGGCTGGGCTCGCTGCGCCGTCACGGTCAGTGGACGGTGCCGACTCGGCTGGCACTGGTGCGCCGGGTGGGTTCGGTCGTTCTGGACCTCACCCACGCCCGCTTCGCCGGACCGGTGGTGGTGATCGAATTGGACATGGTTCGCGGCTCGGTGCACATCCGGCTACCCGATGGTGCCAGCGCGTCGATCGACGACGTAATCGTTTACGGCGGCAGCGCCCGCGACCGGCGCAAGGACCCGCCGAGTGAAGGCAAGCCGCACGTGGTGCTGACCGGGCGGGTGGTGATGGGTTCGGTGAGCATCCGCGGGCCGAGGCGGCCGCCGCTGAGACGGGGCCCGTCGACGGCGTCGCGCGATTGGCAGTGAGGACTCACCGAAGTGCGTAGCCCCCTGAGTTCCGGGGTCGTCTCACCGCTCCTGCCGGTGCCGAAGTCGATTCCGCGGCCCGAGTACGTCGGCCGTTCCACCGCGGCGGAGGGTAATGAGCCCTGGGTGCAGACGCCTGAGGTGATCGAGAAGATGCGCATTGCCGGTCGCATTGCCGCCGGTGCGCTGGCCGAGGCCGGCACAGCCGTCGCACCCGGTGTCACCACCGATGAACTGGACCGGATTGCCCACGACTACATGGTCGATCATGGTGCCTATCCATCGACGCTGGGTTACAAGGGTTTCCCAAAGTCCTGCTGCACCTCGCTGAACGAGGTCATCTGCCACGGCATCCCGGACTCGACCGTCGTTGCCGATGGCGACATCGTGAATATCGACGTCACCGCCTACATCGACGGGGTGCACGGCGACACCAACGCCACCTTCCTGGCCGGTGACGTCAGTGAGGAACACCGTCTGCTGGTCGAGCGCACGCACGAGGCGACCATGCGCGCCATCAAGGCGGTCAAGCCAGGCCGGGCGCTGTCGGTGGTCGGCAGGGTGATTGAAGCGTATGCAAACCGGTTCGGCTACAACGTCGTTCGCGACTTCACCGGTCACGGCATCGGAACTACTTTTCACAACGGACTGGTGGTGCTGCACTACGACCAGCCCAGCGTGGACACTGTGCTGGAACCGGGAATGACGTTCACCGTTGAGCCAATGATCAACCTGGGTTCGCTGGAGTACGAGATCTGGGACGACGGCTGGACGGTGGCTACCTCCGATCGCAAGTGGACCGCCCAGTTCGAGCACACCCTCGTCGTGACTGAGGACGGCGCCGAGATTCTCACGTTGCCGTGATGTCCCACCCCGGCCCCAATGACGGCAGTGGCGACATGAGCCCGGCACTGCTGATTGCCGGCGCCACGTCCGATGCCGGCAAGTCGATGGTGGTGGCCGGCCTGTGCCGGTTGTTGGCGCGCAAAGGGATTCGGGTCGCGCCGTTCAAGGCACAGAATATGAGTAATAACTCGTGTGTCACCGTCGAGGGTGGCGAGATCGGCCGGGCCCAGGGCACCCAGGCCCGCGCTGCGGGTCTGGCGCCCAGCATCCGGTTCAACCCGGTGCTGCTCAAACCCGGTAGTGACCGCACCTCCCAATTGCTGGTGCGAGGCAAGGCGGTCGGCAATGTCAGTGCGACCGACTACATCAAACACCGCGACGATCTGGCCGTGGTGGTCGCTGAAGAACTCGCCGGACTGCGGGAAGAATTCGAGGTGGTGATCTGTGAGGGTGCCGGGTCACCCGCCGAGATCAACCTGCGCGCAACGGATTTAGCGAATATGGGACTGGCCCGCGCGGCCAAC
>CAIWCQ010000011.1 GCA_903911165.1 uncultured Actinomycetes bacterium
CATGCCTATGACGGCAAGACCGGTCGGGAGCTGTCGAAGTTCGTCGTCAACGGAATGGTGTGACGGAGCGGTCGCACCTGCTCGGAATGGATAGTTCAGCGGACGAATCGGCTCTCGATCTCGAACCGCCCGGCTGCGCGGTTCTGGTGGTGGGGTGCGGCAACCTGCTGCGCGGCGACGACGGGGTAGGCCCCGTTCTCATCCGCCACCTCTGGGACCGCGGCGTGCCCGACGGCGCCCGACTGGTCGACGGCGGCACCGCCGGCATGGACGTCGGGTTCCAGATGCGCGGGGCGCAGCGGGTGGTCATCGTCGACGCCTGTGTGAGTCAGGGTTCTGCTGGACAGACCGGGGGTTCTGATGGCGACGATGGCGCCGTCCCCGGAACGGTGTACCGGTTGCCAGGGGAAGAGCTGACCGATCTTCCTCCGCTGCAGGGTCTGCACACGCATTCCTTCCGGTGGGATCACGCCATCCCGTTCGCCCGCTGGGCGCTGGGCGACGCATGCCCCACCGACATCACGGTGTTCCTGATCGAGGTGGCCGCCATGGAGATGGGCGCAGAACTCTCCGATCCGGTCGCCGCGGCGATGGAGCAGGTGATCGCCATGATCGAAGCCGATTTCCTGGCTCCGCTGCGCCCGCCGACCGCCGCGGAGGCCAGCGTGGAACTCAGTGAAGACGGTTACCTGCGGATGGCGGCCGCGCTGGCCGCCGGGCGCTTCCCGTCCGATGCGCTGGCGGCGGTTCCGCGCGACGGCGAACTGTGGCTGTTCCCGCTGCGCGGGCCCAGCAGTGGCGGTCTGCTGCTCAAACAGCGCAACCCGGCCGGCGACCGTGCCGTGCTGGTGCACGAGGTTCTCGATGACGGTTTCCGGGCGGGCGTCTATGCGGCATTCTGGGACGATGAGCACAAGGCTCTCCGGATCCCACTTGCGCCCCCGGAGCCGTCGAGGCCGTGATGCCCATGGCTGACGAGCGCCGAACCGACCCCAAACGAACGGCTACCGACCATGCACTAGACGTGCAGACGGTCGTTGTCGAGGAGTGCGGCCGATGGTTCGTCGAGATCATCGTGGTCTTCGCCGACGGAGTGGTCCGCAAGAGGATCCACAGCCATGCCACCCGGGCCCGCGCCGAACTAGCCGCCGATCTGATCCGCCGGGCCGCCGATCGCGATATCGGCAGCGGCCCGGTGCACGGATGATGGGCGGCGATTCGTCATTGATAACGACACAAGGAGAGCTGTGACCGACGTTCTGGATCCGGCGGTGCTGGCGGTTCGTCCGCAGCCGTTGGGTGCCTTTCCGCTGCCCCTGGGGTATCTGTTGATCCCGGCGTCACCGGATACCGAGGACGCCCGTGTCGCGCTGCTGTCCGGCCGGCTGCCCGACTGGCCGGACTCGCTGCGGGCCCACGAGCTGGCGCTGGCCGGCGATCGCGACGGCGCGCTGGCCGCGCTGCAGGGTGACGACCCGATCACTCGCTATAACCGCTTCGTCATGGACCCCGACGGCTCCGATCCGGCCGAGTTACGCTCGGACTTGGGTGAATTCGCCTGTCTGGTAGATGTGGTGCTGTTCGCCCTCGGCCGCAGCGATACCGCGCCGGAACTCGGTGACGCGACCGGCGAACTGGCGTCGACCGTGCTGTCGGTGCAGGCCAGCGGTGCACTGCAGGACGGTGACGCCGAGGCGGCGATGACCTTGCTGGACCGGGCCGCCGAGCAGGCCGCCGGTGTGTCCGAGCCGTTGCGCGGTGTGCTGCTCGGCGCGGCGGCCTCGATATGCGACGGACCCGATGCGGTCACCCGATTCGAGGGTGCGTTGCGTGCTCTCGACGACGCCGAGGATCTGCGACTGGCCCGTGCGGAGATCCATCTGGCATTGGCGGGGCTGCTGCACGAACAGGCGATTGATCGCCCGGATCTGCTCAATCGCGCTGTGCCGCATTATCATTCGGCGCTGCAGCTGGTGTGGCGGGAGGAGGCGCCGCTACTGTGGGCCTCGGCGCACGCCAATCTCGCGGCGGCCTATCTGACCATGCCGATGACCGAGGCGTCCGGCCAGCTGCGACTGGGTGTGGCCGCGCAGTCGCTGCGCTCGGCGCTGAAGGTCTATACGCCCGAGGAATATCCGGAGGAGTGGGCCAGCGTGCAGCTGAACCTGGCCAACTCGCTGGTCTACACCCCGTCGAGCCATCAGGGGGACAACCTGGTGGAGGCGGTCAACCTCTACGAGGCGGTGCTGGCCGCCCGCGACCGCGACACCGATCCGCTGGGCCGCGCGCGGGTTCTGGCCAACCAGGGCAACGTGCTGGCCCATCTCGCCGACTTCGATCAGGCCAAGGCCAAACTGTACGAGGCGCGCTTTTTGTTCGAGGAACTCGGCGATCACGACTCGATGCGCGCGGTGCGCGGTGTGCTCGACGAGATCTCCCGCCAGCAGGCGCTCGACCGGACCGACGCGGATGGACAGTGATGGGTAAAGACGACGACATGAGCGAACCGACGTTCGATGATCTCGCCAAACGGGTCGATGATGCGGTCAGCGCACTCGAGGATCTCGAACCGGCGGCGCGCAAGGTCGCCGAGGAGTTGCAGGGAGCTGTCGAGGCCATCCACAAAGCCGGACTGGTGAGCATCGTGCGCCGATTGCGCGCCGAGGACGCCACCCGCCCAGCGCTGTTCGAACTCGCCGCCGACCCTGCCGTCCACCTGCTGCTGTCGCTGCACGGGATCGTGCGCCCGGATCCGGTTACGCATGCCAACCAGGTACTCGAGTCGGTGCGCCCGCAACTGCACAGCCACGGTGGCGACGTCTCGCTGGTGCGGGTGGAGGACGGAACGGCCTTCGTTCGACTCGAGGGCGCGTGCAACGGATGTTCGATGTCGTCGGTGACGCTGCGCAACCTGGTCGAGGAGGCTCTGGTGGCCGAGGTTCCGGCCGTCACCGCCGTCGAGGTGGTGGCCGACCAGCCCAGTCCCACGCTGATCCCGCTGGAGTCGCTGCGCATCGGCAGGGATCCGGCCAGTGAGGGGTGGGCGAAGGTGGGACCGGCCGTCGGCATCGCTGTCGATGACCTCACCGCGGTGTCCCTTGCGGGTGATGGTGGCCAGCCGACCGATGTGCTGATCGTCAATGTCGGCCAGCGGCTTTCGGCCTACCGCAACGAATGCGCGCACGAGGCGCTGCCGCTGACCGACGCGATGCTCGACCTGAGTAACGGCACGCTGACCTGTCCGTGGCACGGATTCTGTTTCGACGCGAGCTCGGGGGAGTGCCTCAGCGCGCCGGGCGCCCAGTTGGAACAGTTGCCGCTGCGGATCGATGACGGTGACGTCTGGGTGCGTGTTGGGCAATGATGTCCGCAGTGACGTGCCCGTCCGCGAGGACACCCATCCGATGAGCCGATACACCGTCCGGCACAACATCAGCGGAGTCGGTACCCGGCCCGATGTGGTTCCGGAGGTGGATCTGCGCGACGGCTGGCGACCGCAGGTGTGGCTGGGCGCGCCCGCGCCCGGCGGACTGGCCCTGCCGGCCGCAAGTCCGTCGATGGCGTGGATGTACTCACCGCGCGGGGTGTGCTTGAGCATTACGGGGGGCGACGACCACGTGGTGGTGGCCGACTCCGGCAATCACCGGGTGCTGATCTGGCACGGGATTCCCAGCGCCGACGAGCAACCCGCCGACGTGGTGCTCGGCCAGCCCGACGGTGAGACCGAGGGCCCAGCGGCGGGCGGGAGCGGCCCCGAACGCGGGATGCACCTACCGACCGGGGTGCTCATCCATGACGGTCGGCTGGTCGTTGCGGACGCTTGGCATCACCGCATCCTGGTGTGGAACACCGTGCCGCAAACCAGCGACACCGCACCCGACATCGTCATCGGCCAGTCCGACTTCGTTTCGGTCGAGCCCAACCGCGGCGGCGGGTGCTCGGCGTCGAGCATGTATTGGCCGTTCGGTATCGCCGTGGTCGATTCGTCGTTTTGGGTCGCCGACACCGGAAACCGCCGGGTTCTCGGCTGGCGCAATGGGATTCCCGACGCGAACCAACCCGCCGACGTCATCCTGGGCCAGCCGGACGGGTCGTCGAACTCGGAGAACCGCGGCGGCGACGCCGGGCCGGCCAGCTTCCGCTGGGCGCACGACATCGCCGGGAATGAGGATGTGCTGCTGATCGCCGACGCTGGCGATCACCGGGTGCTGGGCTGGTCTGGCCACCCCGCCGTCGATCGCGACGCCGACCTCGTCATCGGTCAAGCGGACTTCGCCGGTTCCGAGGAATGGCCCTACGGCCCGCACACGAACGATCGGTTCCGGTTCCCGTACGCGATCTCCCTCGACGGGCAGCGGTTGGCGATGGCCGACACCGCCAACAACCGCGTCCTGCTCTGGGATGGCGTGCCCGACGGCCCCATCTGCCGCGGTGCCGACCATGTACTGGCACAACCGGATTTCGCGTCCAACGGCGAGAACCGGTGGACCTCAGTGCAGCACGACACCCTGTGCTGGCCCTACGGGCTATCGCTGCGCGGCGACGCATTGGCCGTGGCCGACTCCGGCAACAACCGGGTCATGCTGTGGCGACGGACCGGTGCGGGTGCGTCATGAGGCCCCGGATCGTACAGACCGATGAGCAGATCGGTTTCTACTGGGCCACCCCCTCCGGCGCGCCGACGCTACTGCAGTCGTTGGTGGTTGACGACGAGGAACCTGATCGTCTGGTCGCCACTCACCTCGAAGCCCTCGACGACGCACTGATCATCGCCGCCGGAAGGTTCGGCGAGATCCTCGGCGGCGGCCGCGGGCCGCGGGATTCAGTCGAACGCGACGAACTTCTGGAACTACACCGGACCCTGGACCGGTTGTGTTTCGAGTATGCCGCCGCGCTGGAAACCACTGGACTGAGCGCCGACCTGCGGGCCGGCAAGATTATCGGCACTGCGACACTGTTCTCTATTCTGGCCCGCCAGCCGCTCGGACTGCTCGGACCGGCGCCACTGGACGGCGAGTTGGACGACCCGGCCGTGGGGGTGGTCGGCGGATACGGCGAGATGCACCAGGTCGATGCCGACAGACCCTGGAAAGGCGGCCGCTGGGTGGTGAGAACCGAAGCTGGCGAACGCTTTCCACTGACCCTGTCGATGATGATGTTCGACAGCTCCGGGGTGAACAAGGAAGCCGCCCGCAAGGAGCATCGCGATGCTTTACAGGCGGTGGTGACAGGAGCACGATCACCGGATGCCGACCCGATGACCGTCGCGTGCGCTCTGGACTGGCTGCTTTACGACTGGCTGATGGCGCACCGGGACGGCCCGGATAGCGCCGAGATCGTCTTCCCCAAAGGCTACGAGGGCGAGGCGGCGCTGGTGGTCACCGCGGCTGCTGCCTCGGTGGCCGCACGTGCGACATTCGACCCCGGGCTGGTGCTCACCGGATTTCGGAACTAGTGGCAGGGCACATGTCGATCTCGGGTGTGATCGAACCCGCCAAGTTCTTCGGTGATGCGGCGAATCAAGAATCAGATTGAATTGACCCGCGACGAGTGACTCCTGACTAGTTCGAAGGTAACCGCGACGAGATGACGGCCGTTCCCGGACGGCAATGTGACACAGACATGACACATAAGCGGTAATTCGCCCGGCCGTTTGTGGGTTGAAACCCGAGTTCAGCGAGTTAGCGCGGTGTCGGCTGAGCTGGGAAAACGTTGTGCCTCGTGCTTCACACGCGGAAGGTCGCTGGTTCGATCCCAGCCGGGACCACCACAAACCTGCTGCTAGAAGCTAGTTTCGCGAAATACATGGACGACGACGCGATCGCGGAACTGATCGAGGCCGAGCGGACGAAACAGAAAATCGCCGTCCGGCACTCCCTGACCGGCCGGACCGACAAACGCACACATCGTCAGCAGCACGGCGTGGCGGTAGCCGCCTTGTCCTGTTCTTCGGTGGTGCCGAACGTCTCCGAATCGGCTAACACGGTGTAGACCTCCCACTTCTCGCCGGCGGGTCCGGTCACCCACACCTTGTCCTGAGTGGCGAAGCAGCAAGTTGTGCCGATCTCCTCGTCGGTGAACAGGCCCTCGCCGGTCAGTCGGGCAATCTCGGAGTGCACCTTTTCGCTGGACTCCACCTCGACGCCTAGGTGGTTGACGGTGCCGCCCTGGCCTGGGTTCTCCAGCAGCACCAACTTCAACGGCGGTTCGGCGATCGCGAAATTGGCGTATCCGGGTTTTACCTTGGCCGGTGCCGTGTTGAACAGCTTGGAGTAGAACGTGATCGCCTCGTCGAGGTTGTTGACGTTGAGGGCGAGTTGGGCTCGGGACATGGGTTCCATCCTCCTACTGGTGCGACGCCTACCACGCTACGTCGATGATCGCCCTGGCGTGGAATCAGCCGACGCCGCCGAGTCGCCGCCCGAAAAGTTCACCGTCGATACTGCCCGGGACTCCGATCACGACCAATCGGGTGTCGGCCTTAGCCTCAGCGCTGACCGCGTTGAGCGTTAGTAATGAGGTCCGTCGGCCGACTCTCTGAAGCAGGCGATCTGACACACACACGACACGCAAGGTGTGAGTCGCCCGGCGGTTTGTGTGATGAAACCCGAGTTCAGCGAGTGCCGCCAGTGTGGAGCAGTGCACGGCCCTACGCCGGCGCTTCACGATCAGGTCGCCGGCGTAAAGGTGGCGCTCATGGATTCGATGACACGCAGGACCTGGTTGCCGCTCATGGTGACCGTTTCGACGTCGATGCGCGCAACGCGGGGGATCATGGCCTCGAGTAGGCAGCGCATCTCGAGCCGGGCGAGGTTCATCCCCACGCAGCTATGAATCCCGAAGCCGAATCCAAGGTGGTCGGATGGTTTGCGGGTGATGTCGAATCGTTCGGGGTCGGTCCATTTGCGTTCATCGCGGTTTGCGGACCCGAACAACATCAGAACCCGAGCTCCCCGGGGCAGGGCGACCTCGTCGATCCGATGGTCCGCGGTGGCGACCCGAGTGAAACCGCGCACAGGTGATTCGACTCTGAGGGCTTCGTTGATGGCATGCGGGATCAGTGCGGGGTCAGCCCTGAGCAGGTCCCACTGGTCGGGGTTGTCGGCCAAGAGACGCAGCAGGTGGCTGATTGCGCCGATGGTGGTGTCCAGGCTCGGGTTGATGTAGTCGAGGAGCAAACTCGGGCCCTGCATCTCGGTGATGTCACCCCGTGCAGCAGCGTCGAACACTCCCGCAGCCCAACCGTGCGGGTCGCATCGCTCGGCGAGATCGGGGGCAAAGATGAATTCCCCGACCTGGCCCATTTCGTCGATGGCGCCCCGGGTCCGGGGGCTGTCGGGGCCGAACGATTCGAAGGATGCCGTGCCCCATCGGAGCATGTTCTCCTGCCCGATCGCGGGCAGACCTACCAACGACCGCACCACGGTCAGAGGCAGAGCCTGTGCAAAGTCGGTCACGCCGTCGAAGGATCGGCGACTGAGCACGCCCTCGACCAGGGTTACCGCCTCGTCGGCCATCAGCGACTCCAGTGCCCGCATCGCCCCCGGCCGCAGTGGCGGGGCGATGACCTTTCGGAACGTCTCGTGCTGCGGCGGGTCGGAGATCAGGCAGCTAGCCAAAAGCCCGGCCGTCTGGTTGACGGTCTCGTTCACAGCGGGTCCGGAGGCGGAGGAAAACAGTTCGTGATCCCTCAGCGCAGCGCGCACGTCGCCGTAGCGTCCCATCGCCCACACCCCGGTCGCCGGCAACCACACCACCGGGCCGGCATCGCGGATCGCGCGATAGGCGTCGTAGGGGTCCGCGTTGGTCTCAGCGTCGTAGAGGTCGACATCGCACACCGGCACATCCCCCACCGGCACCGCTGAGAGCATCGGAACTCCTTCCGGTCTTATGACTTCGAACTGAAGTTAACCGCACCACCTTCAATTTGTAGATAATTTACTACTATTTAAGACCGCTCCCGCTCATCGAAGGACATGCGACGCCACGGGCGTTGAGTGCACTGAAACGGACCGTCACCGAAGACGAGCTGCACCAGTTGGTTCTTGACTCCGATCCCGCCGAACCTCACCCCGCGTGGCGCACCCGCACGATCTCCCGCTTGATCTCCTGGTACGCCTGCACCCGCGCCATCACCGCATCGGCCGCTGAGTCGGAAGGCGCGAAGTCCGGGGTCGCCTCGATCCCGTAGAGCATGGCGCTCAACTTGGCGTGCAGTTGGGCGCGCTGCTCAGCGGTCTTTGCGTCCGCGCGTTCGGTGCGCAGCGACTCGTCGATCAGACACGCTTCGGAAGCGCACTTCTGGATCAGTTCCACGCGTTCGATCGCGGCCGATTCCAGGTTGGCGACGGTCGTGTTGGCCTCGGCGAGGATGAGGCGGTCATCGGCGCTGGGCTTGTCTAACGCGCCCAGGTCCTTGGCGACTTGGCGCAGCGCATGGGCCTTCTGGAATTTGTCGGCGATCGCCTGGATGTCGGTGGTGAAGTCGACCTCACCCAGCCACCCCGCCCGCGCAGCTTCTGAGGCCTCCACCCGTGCGACGGCGGACCGTGCGGAGTCGACGAGGCGGGCGTTCTTCTCGCCAACGGTTTCGATAAGACGTTGCTTCGCCTTGCGCACGGCCTCTTCGCGTTCCTGCTTGGCCCGGGCCGCATCGGCGGCCTCACGGATACGTGCCTGCTCGGCAGCCTCTATCCGGTGCGCCTCATAGGCGGTCATTGCCTTGTAGATGAGCCAGACAAGAACGGATACGCCGACAGTGACGCCCAGGACGATCCAGACCTGCTTCGGGACGATCGCGATCAGGATGATGATGCCGATGATGCCGCCGCCGACAGACGAATCC
>CAIWCQ010000012.1 GCA_903911165.1 uncultured Actinomycetes bacterium
CGGACCCATTAGTGCTTGACTTGCGGCCATGACCGAACCTGGTGCGGCCCGTGTCGCGGTGTATCTCGACTTCGACAACATCGTGCTGTCGCGCTACGACCAGGTTCACGGGCGGAATTCGTTTCAGCGGGACAAGCCCAAGGGCCTCGACGCGGTCAAGCTGACCCGGGCGATCGTCGACGTGGGCGCGGTTCTGGACTTCGCGTCGTCGTTCGGCACCCTGGTGCTCACCCGCGCCTACGCGGACTGGTCGGCCGATATCAATGCCGGCTACCGCGGGCAGTTGGTGGGCCGGGCGGTGGATCTGGTGCAACTGTTTCCGGCGGCGGCCTACGGCAAGAACGCCGCCGACATCCGGTTGGCGGTCGACGCCGTCGAGGACATGTTCCGACTTCCCGATCTGACGCACGTGGTGATTGTCGCCGGGGACTCCGACTACATCCCGTTGGCGCAGCGGTGCAAGCGCCTCGGCCGCTACGTGGTGGGCATCGGGGTAGCCGGGTCCTCGAGCAAGTCCCTGGCCGCGGCGTGCGACGAGTTCGTCATCTACGACGCGCTGCCCGGCGTTCCGGCCGTCGCACCGGCGCCCGCGGAGGCACCCAGGAAGCGCGCCCCAGCCGAACCCGCCGAACCTGCCGAACCCGTCGACGCCGAGACGCCTGACCCGCAGGCCGCAGCCACCGCCCTGCTCACCCGCGCGCTTCAGATCGGCTTGGAAAAAGATGACGACGAGTGGTTGCACAACTCAACGGTCAAGGCGCAGATGAAGCGGATGGATCCGTCGTTCTCGGAAAAGTCCTTGGGATTCCGGTCATTCAGCGATTTCCTGCGCTCGCGCACCGATGTGGTGGAACTTGACGAGACCTCGACGACGCGGTTGGTGAAGCTGCGTTAGTCGCCGATGCCGAGGCGGCGCGCGACATCCGGACCGCCGCATTCGGCGATGAGCGCCGGATCCCCGCACACCACGAGTTGATCGCGGGCGCGCGACAACCCGACGTACAACCGCTCCGAGGAGCGTTCCATGACCTTCTTGTCATTGACCACCAGGACCACAGCGCGCCGCTCCAGTCCTTTGAAGCCGAGTACGTGTCCGTAGAACACCTGCTCGGCGTCCCAGAAGCTGTCCCAGTAGGCCGCATTGCCCTCGGCCTGGCGGTTCTTCTGCTCGGGATGGCGGGTGCCGGTGGTCAGCAGCGCAACATCCTCGGGCCGCCAGCCGTCGTCGAGCAGGGCCTCGATCTGGTCGTCGCCGACGGTGAGGGCATCGTCGAGAGTGCAGGCCACGAATCGAACCTCGGGCCCGTCTCCGCCCAGGGAACGCATCGGGTGATCGACGAGTGGCCCGAAGGCGGTGGCGATCTGGCGGGTGTTGCGAATGTTGTGCTCGAGGATCAGCGGTACCAGTGGCACCGGGGGTGTGCCCTTGCGGTCGAAGACGCGCTGACCCTCGTCGCTGTACAGGTAAACCCCGCCGGCGTCCGGGTCTCGCAGCGCCGCCAGGATCGGGTCCCACCAGCTGTCGGCGAAGTCCTGCGCCTCATCGATGACGATCGAGTCGAAACGCTGGCCGTCGGGCAGGGCGGCGGCCAACTCGGCCATCGTGGCGGGCAGGTCTCGTTCGAAGAACTGCGAGGTTTCCTCGCTGCGCTCGGTCTCATCCGGGCCGACCGGAGCGCCCCACCGAATGCCCAGACTGTGAAACTCCCCGACGTAGCCGGGTTGGTGACGGTGCTGCCAGCCGGCGGTGATGCGTTTGAGGTAGGAGGCCAGGCCGTGGGAATAGCAGATCAGTGCGACACGCTGTCCGCTGTTGGCCAGCCGGCGGGCCTGCTCGACAGCCATGAAGGTCTTGCCGCTGCCCGCGCCACCGCGAACCTCAACGCGGTTGAGTAGCCGGGTGGCGTTGAGGATCACCGCCTGTTGGTCGGTGAGGATGTCCGCGGCGTCCTCGTTCTCCAACGCGCGGGCCACGACATCGCGCTGCGGCAGTCCGCGCCCGCCCAGCGCGCTCTGCAGCTGTTCGATACCGGTTCCCGACAGCAGCGGAAGATTCTGCTTCTGGTTGTGCGCGACATCGCGGATCCGGGCAACCATGGACGGGAAATCATCGCGGTCGATGACCATCCACCGCGGGCAGTCGGTGAGCGCAAAGTCTTGGGAGAGTTGACTATTCGGCAGTACGACGACGTGGTTCCAGCGCACCCGGCCTTGCGTCCAGCGCGGGTCATTCTCGATGAAGTCGCGCAGCGCATAGCGAGCCTGACGGACCTGGCGGACGGGGTCGATGGTTTTGATCTGGCCGCTGTGCAGCCGCTGCAGCCAGGCCTGACCGTTATGGGTGACTTCGCCGCCCTTGACTTCAACGCACACGATGCCCGCGCCCTCGATGGCGACAACGAAGTCGATCTCGTGATCTTTGAGATGATCGGTGACCCGCTGGCTGGCGATCACCAAGTCGCCGTCACCGAGTTGCTCGCTCAGGGCGGCCCAGACACGCCGTTCGGTGGCAGTGGCCAGGCGGGGGTCATCGGGCACCGTGATGGCCATCGGTGAATCGTAAGGCCGCCCCGAGCCTGTACAGTGGAAGGCACGAGTCGCTTCGCCCTCAGTGCGACACCGAGCCCCGATCCGCAGATGGATTTGCTCGAGCGATTCCCCACCCCAGCCGCCCCAAGTGTTCGCGGCCGGGCCTGAAGACAAAGGAAACCCATGGAAAACAGCCTCTTCTCCCACCCTGTGGAAGCCGAGAACGCAGCGCAGAAAAAGGAGCACACCGTCGAGCACTCGTCGGAGCCGGTGCAGAACCCGGTGTTCTCTGACAAGGACAAGTAGTCGGCTCTCCGACGAGGACAAATAGTCTGCAGCGTTGCGCTCCAACGGTCTTCAATTGCGCGTGATCAGGGCCCGGTTTCCCGTGCTAGGCTCTCTGCGGGGCGCCCGATTTAGGCGTTCTTTCGATTGAATGAGAGAAGCAAAAGAATGGCACAGGGAACTGTGAAGTGGTTCAACAGCGAAAAGGGCTTCGGCTTCATCGCACCCGATGGTGGGGCTGAGGACGTTTTCGTCCACTTCTCCGAAATCTCCGGAAGCGGCTACCGGTCGCTGGAGGAGAACCAGCGGGTCACCTTCGACATCGGCCAGGGTGCCAAGGGCCCCCAGGCTCTCGCGGTTCGCCCCGAGTAGCAAAAGCCAACAACTAGTGGGTCGGCAGGGAAACCTGCCGGCCCACTTTTTATTTGGCGCCCGCTGATCTGCTCCGGCGCCCGCGGCGCCCGCTAATCTGCTCCGGCGCCCGCGGCGCCCGCTAATCTGCTGAAGTGTCACAGCCGACCGAGAACGTTACAGTCGGCAATTCGCTTGACCTGACCGCACTTTTCGCGGTGGCACTGCTGGTGGTGGGCTTTACCTTCAGCGACGACGTCGTCGAGTTCCTGTGCGACATCACCGGCAACTCCCGGGCCGCAAACGCGCCGTGGCTGATCTTCTTGTTCGACATGCTGCTCGTGCTGGCCACGGCGGCCCTGAAATGGCGGATCAGCGGCGGCACTACTGATCCCCGAACGTTCCTTCGTCGGCTGCTAACCGGATCGTGGGCCGCCGGCGCGGGACTGGCCGCGATCGCACACCCGATACTGATCATCACCGCCGACTGGCGCGCGGGACTCGGGGACGCCGCGTCGGTGTGGATCAGTCTGCTGGCCTCGATGGTGTTCGTTGCCGCGATGACTCTGCTACTGCTTTCGGCGCTCGGAGAAGGAATGAGTTCACGAGGCTGGATCGTCCCGCTGGTGATCGGAACCGCTGTCGTCCAGATCGCCACAGCCCTGTGGTATCCGGTCATCGACCTCGAAAGAGGTTGCGGCGGCGACGTTTCCCCGAGCTACTTCTCCGAGATGGCGAACATCCTCGCGGTCGTGCTGTTGACGCTCGGGGTGGAGATGAACTTCGTGCGCCGGAGTGCCGGCGCGCGTGATGTTGGTCAGCGGGTCGCGCCGGTACTCACGGTGATCCTGTTGTGCATCGGTTTGGCGTTGTCGTTCTCCATGCTCGTCAAGGCCGATCTGGGGAAGCTGTGCGGCCTGGCCGCGACATGGCACCAGTACATCGCCTTCGCCGTCAGCGCCCAAGCGTTGGCCGTTGGACTATCGACGTTGGTGTGGCTGATGTTGGTCGATGCGGTGGATGCCGACCGGGCCTAGACCCGGCTCAGTTCGAGCAGGTAGCTGTCGGCACCGGAACTGACGGCGGCGGCCGCAGCCCACGGCGGAGCGAACCCGAACAAGTTGAACAGCGACACCAGTCCGGACGCCGCGCCGATCAGCAACGTCGCCGTCGCTCCAACCACCTGGCCCACGACGAAGCCGATCGGGTTGTCTCCGAAGAGTGCGCCCACTGCCGCGCCCACGGCCATCCCGACGGCAGCCTGAAGTGCAGGTTGTTCGATGACGGCTTGAATCACGGTGTTGGTCAGCTCACCGACTGGATTTCCGGCGGCGATGTCGACCGCGAGCTCGCTGATCAAATCTTGCACGGCGGTGTTGGCGAGCAGCGAGTCCACCACGGCCTCGGTCACCTGACCGGCCGCAGCGTCCAGGCCCGAGTCACCCAGCGAATCGCCGATGAGGGTGGTGACGACATCGCGCGCTACTGCGCTGACGGCTTCCTGCACGGAGGATTCACCCAGGATCGAGCGCAACGCATCGGAGGCGATGGCGTCGAGTGCGGCCACGAGGGCCGGGTCGGCCTGCAGCGACGCCAAGGCGCTCTGCAGCGCATCGGTCACGTCGGCCCCGGCCAGCACAGCGGCGGCGACCTGGCCGGCGGCGCCGGAGAGCGCTGTAGCGACGCCGGCCTGGCTGAAGAAGCCGGTCACTGCGGAGCCGGCCATGTCGGCCAGGCTCCCGGTAGCCGCGAGGTCGGTCAGCGTGGCGACGATCGTGTCGCCGTAGGCGGACCCGAGAAGGTCGCCAACAAACGCCCAGGCGCTCGGATCGGCCGTGAGGTCGCCGACTACCGCCGCGGTGCTCGCTCCGAGTGCCGAGATCAGCGCCGAATCAGTCAGCACCGCGTACACCGCGGTGGTGACGCTGGCCGCCACTGCCGGCACGAATGCCGAATCTGCTTGCAGCGCAAGCCAAGCGGTCTGCAGCGCCGCCTGCTGGTCGGTGCCCGCCAGCAGCGCGGTGGCAAGCCCACCACCGATGTCTGCCAGGGCTGTCGCGATACCGGGCTGGCCCAGGAAGTCGACAAGCACAGTGCCGGCGACGTCGGCTAGGCCCCCGGTAACGGCCTCGTTGGAGATCAGTCCGACGAGTACGCCGGTCAACGTGCCGGAGAGTCCGGACACCGGGGTACCCGCCAGAGCCGCGCTGACATAGCCGGCGACTTGCTGGCCGACAATCGCCTGCAGTGCCGGATCGCCCGCCACACCGGCGACCACGTCGGTGACGGCGGTACCGACGGCCTGCACCAGACCGGCATCGGTCAGCGCCACGTTCAGTGCCGCGGTCACTGCGACGCCTACTGCATCCCGGAACGCCGCATCGGCTTGCAGCGACTGCCAGGCGGCCTCGGCTGCGGCGGAGGGATTGTTTCCGGACACCACGGC
>CAIWCQ010000013.1 GCA_903911165.1 uncultured Actinomycetes bacterium
CGTCGTTGGTGTCATCGGCTACCGAGGCGATGCAGAGGTTGTCGTTGCTCACCTCGTCGCTGGTGCAGTCCTGCCCGCCAACGGCCTGGCAGGCGGCGATGACGGACGCCGAGGCCTCCTCCGCGGTGGCGCCGAATGCGCGGAAGCCCGCGATCGCGCCGAGTCCGTCGGGCCCATCAACAAAGTCCTCGAAAGCGCCGCTGCCGACCGCCTCGTAGAGATCCGGCGGGTTGTCGACGACGCCACCCGGCCCGCCTGCCCAGGCGGTGCCGACCGCGATGCCCGCGACGACAATGCCTGAAGCCAGGATGGTTGCGACGACACGGTTGTTGGTCATGCCGATCCTTTCATCATTGGACTTTTCATGAACCTAGCACCGGCGGGACCCGCGGGCAGGGTGAACGGTCGCGGCACGCCAGCGCAGCCCAGTGCGAGTCGGACAGCCCAGTGCGAGTCGGACAGCCCAGTGCGAGTCGGACAGCCCAGGGCCCGGCGTGCCACCCGTCAGCCTTTCAGCACCGATCGCAGGATCTCCACCAACGCCAGCGGCTGGTCGCCCTGCACCGAGTGCCCGGAGTCACGGACCACGATCGCCTGCTGAAAGCCGGGCGCCATGCGGCCGAATTCGAGGGCGTCGTCGTCGTTGACGAAAAACGAGTTGGCGCCGCGCACCAGGGTGGTCGGCGCAACCAGAGCGGGCACGTCGTCCCAGAGGCCTTCGAATCCGTCACCTTTGCGGAAGGTGTCGTAGCGCCACGTCCAGGTGCCGTCGTCGAGTTGTTTGGAGTTGTGAAAGACGCCGCGCCGCAGGGAATTTCGGTCACGGTGGGGTGCCGCGGCCACGGTCACGTCGAGCATTGCCGCGAAACTCTGGAATTCACGATCTCCCTGAACCAATGAAACGAGGCCCATCTGGGTCTGAGTCATCTGCTCGTGCCGTTCCGGTGCCGACGGGGTGACGTCGATCATTACGAGTTCGCGAACCAGGGCCGGTGTGGTGACCGCCAGTCGCATGGCGGTCAGTCCGCCCAGCGACATCCCCACCACCAACTCCGCGTCCGGAGCAAGTTCTTCGATCACCGGCGCCACGGCTTCGGCATTGAGCTTGGGCCCGTAGTCGCCGTCCTCGCGCCATGCGGAGCGACCGTGGCCTGGCAGGTCGATCGCCAGCGCCGGCAGGCCGAGGCCGAGGATGACGGTGTCCCAGGTGTGCGCGTTCTGGCCTCCGCCGTGCAGGAAGATCACCCGGGCGGAGTCGCTTCCCCAGCGCAGTGCTGAGATGGGGCCGCGCTCGACGCGTACGACCGATGGCAGTGCCGAGCTCACACCCGCTTGTGCGGCGTTTTCGGAGAGCAGCGCGAACTCGTCGAGTCCGGCCAGCGCGTCGTCGGCGATCACTTCCCCTCGATGAACTCCTCGAGCTGCGCCCGCGCGATATCGTCGGGCAACTGCTTTGGCGGGCTCTTCATCAGATAGGCCGAGGCGGCGACTACCGGGCCGCCGATGCCGCGGTCCTTGGCGATCATGGCCGCGCGCACCGCGTCGATAATGACGCCGGCGGAGTTCGGCGAGTCCCAGACCTCGAGCTTGTATTCGAGGTTCAGCGGGACGTCACCGAAGGCACGGCCCTCCAGCCGCACGTAGGCCCACTTGCGGTCGTCGAGCCAACCGACGTGGTCGGACGGCCCGATGTGGACGTCCTTGGCATTGAATTCCTTCTGCAGGTTGGACGTGACGGCCTGGGTCTTGGAGATCTTTTTCGACTCCAGCCGTGAACGCTCAAGCATGTTCAGGAAGTCCATGTTGCCGCCGACATTGAGTTGCATGGTGCGGTCGAGTTGGACGCCGCGGTCCTCGAACAGTTTCGCCATCACGCGGTGGGTGATGGTCGCGCCGACCTGGCTCTTGATGTCGTCGCCCACGATGGGCACACCCGCGTCGGCGAACTTCTTGGCCCACACCGGATCAGAGGCGATGAATACCGGCAGCGCGTTGACGAAGGCCACGCCGGCGTCGATTGCGCACTGGGCGTAAAACTTGTCGGCCTCCTCCGAACCCACCGGCAGGTAGGACACCATCACGTCGACCCTGTTGTCCTTGAGCACCTGCACGACATCAACGGGCTCTTCATCGGAGAGTTCGATGGTGTCGGCGTAGTACTTGCCAATGCCGTCCAGCGTCGGTCCGCGGCGCACTACGACGTTGGTCGGCGGCACGTCGGCGATCTTGATGGTGTTGTTCTCCGAGGCGAAGATGGCAGCCGAGAGATCGAAGCCCACCTTCTTGGCGTCGACGTCGAACGCGGCGACGAAATTGACGTCGCGAACGTGGTAGGCGCCGAGCATCACGTGCATCAGGCCGGGGACCGTCGAGTTCGGGTCGGCGTCTTTGTAGTACTCCACGCCCTGAACCAGAGAGGACGCACAGTTCCCGACGCCGACGATGGCGACGCGCACCTCCGGCGATGCTCCTGGCGCGTTGTGCTGAGTCATGGGCGTTCTCCTTCTTCTGCTTTTCTGCTTAACCGGGTGTTGCTTCAGGCTTGTTCGGAGTGGGGTTGGGCCACCCGCTCCGCGGCAATTAGTTCGTTGAGCCAGTTCACTTCACGCTCGCTGGATTCCAAACCCAGCTGATGCAGCTGCCGGGTGTACCGATCCAATGAGTTTGTGGCCCGCGCGATGGCATCGCGCAGCCCTTCACGGCGTTCCTCCACCTGGCGGCGCCGGCCTTCGAGAATTCGCATCCGGGCCGCGGCGGGCGTCCGGTTGAAGAACGCCAGGTGCACGCCGAAGCCGTCGTCGGTGTAGTTCTGTGGCCCGGTATCGGCGACGAGCTCGGTGAACCGCTGGCGGCCGATGTCGGTGAGTTGGTAGACGCGTCGAGCCCGGCGCAGCACCGCTCCTTCCGGAGCGGCGTCCTCGGCGATAAGCCCATCGGTCTGCATCCGGCGCAGCGCCGGGTACAGCGAGCCGTAGGAGAATGCCCGGAAGGCACCAAGCAAACCCGTCAGACGTTTGCGCAGTTCATACCCATGCATCGGGGACTCGAGCAGCAGCCCCAGGATTGCAAGCTCCAGCACCGAGTCACCTCCTCCACCGTTAGGGTTCTACGACATCTCCGCTAACTGTATCGGAGCGATATATTCGATGCCAAACCGCACCCGCTTCGGGTGCGCCGGCACCGACCGATTCGCCAGCCCTGGTGTGTCGGGAGGTCGGCCGCACTTCCGTGTGCACAGCCCCGACGTACTCTGGTTGCCGTGCGTTTGCAGCGGCAGGTGGTGGACTACGCGCTTCGGCGCCGTTCCCTGCTGGCTGAGGTGTACTCCGGCCGTACCGGTGTCACCGAGGTCTGCGACGCCAACCCGTATCTACTGCGCGCCGCCAAGTTCCACGGGAAGCTCAGTTCGGTGATGTGCCCGATCTGCCGCAAGGAACAACTCACCCTCGTCTCATGGGTTTTCGGAGACCACCTGGGTGCGGTCTCGGGATCGGCGCGAAGCGCCGAGGAACTGGTGCTCCTGACGACGCGTTTCGACGAGTTCTCCGTACACGTGGTGGAGGTATGCCGGACTTGCAGCTGGAATCACCTTGTCAAGTCCTACGTGCTCGGCGCACCGCGGCCCGTTAAGGGTTCACCCGGCACCCGACCTGCGCGCCGCACCGGCGCGCGTACGGCCAGTGAATAACGACGAGGGCCGGGACCGCTCGGGCAACGGACCGCGACACAGCGCCGCGGGGCGTGAGCGGACGGACCCGCCGGCGCAGGCCGGCCGTACCGAGCGTAGGGCCCCAGCGGATGATCGGCCGACAGCCGTCATGGCGCCGGTGTCCGATCAGGTCGAGGCGGCCAAGGCCGCGCTAGACCGGCCCACCACCAAATCGGCGCCACCGCCTCCTGCCCCGCCCGCCCATCCGGCCCCGCCCGTCGGCGATGACGAGTCGCGCGGGCGGCCGCGAGCCCCGCACCGTTTCGGCGGCTGGGGCGTGCGCCGGTGGCTTGCCGCAGCCGCCGCGGTGTTAATCGTTCTTCCGCTGCTCACCTTTGGAATGGCCTATTTGTTTGTCGATGTTCCCAAACCCGGTGACATCCGAACCAGTCAGGTCTCGACGATCCTGGCCAGTGATGGTTCCGAGATCGCGAAAATCGTTCCGCCCGAGGGTAATCGGGTCGACGTCGATATCGCCCAGGTGCCGGTGCAGGTGCGTAACGCAGTGATGGCCGCCGAGGACCGCGACTTTTACACCAATCCAGGTTTCTCGATCTCCGGATTTGCTCGGGCGGTGCGCAACAACTTGTTCGGCCGGGATATCCAGGGCGGCTCGACGATCACCCAGCAGTACGTCAAGAACGCCCTCGTCGGCGATCAGCGGTACGGCGTCGGCGGTCTGATCCGCAAGGCCAAGGAATTAGTCATCTCCACCAAGATGTCGCAGCAGTGGTCCAAAGACGAAGTGCTGCAGGCATATCTCAACATCATCTACTTCGGGCGCAGCGCCTACGGGGTGTCCGCGGCCTCGAGGGCGTACTTCGACAAACCGGTGGAACAACTGACGGTCTCGGAGGGGGCATTGTTGGCGGCCCTCATCCAGCGCCCCTCGACGCTCGACCCGGCCGTTGACGCCGACGGTGCGCTGGCTCGGTGGAACTGGGTCCTCGACGGAATGGTGACCATCGGCGCGCTATCCGAATCCGAACGTGCGCAACAGGTTTTCCCGCAGACGGTGGCGCCGGACAAGGCCAAGACGGAAAACCTCACCACCGGCCCGAACGGTCTGATCGAGCGGCAGGTCACCAGCGAGCTTCTCGAGTTGTTCAACATCGATCAGGACACCCTGAACACCCAGGGGCTGCAGATCACCACAACCATCGACCCGCAGGCCCAAACAGCCGCGGTCGATGCGGCCGCGACCTATCTGGATGGCCAGATGCCCGAGATGCGCACCGCGGTGGTGTCGATCGACCCGCGAGACGGCGGTGTCAGGGCCTACTACGGCGGTACCGACGCGGCAGGCTTCGACTTCGCCCAGGCAGGCCTGCCCACCGGATCGGCGTTCAAGGTTTTTACGTTGGTGGCAGCACTCGAGCAGGGCATGGGGTTGGGCTACCAGGTGGACAGTTCGCCGCTGAAGGTTGACGAGAAGCTGACCATCAACAATGTCGACGGCGCGGGCTGCGGGAGTTGCAACATCGCCGAAGCGCTCAAGCAGTCGCTGAACACGAGCTACTACCGGCTGATGCTGAAGCTGAAGAACGGCCCGGACGATGTGGCCGACGCGGCGCACCGGGCCGGTATCGCCGAGAGTTTCCCCGGGGTGGACCACACCCTCTCCGAAGATGGGTTGGGCGGTCCGCCCGCACCCGGTGTCGTGCTGGGAAAGTACGAGACGCGGGTGATCGATATGGCGTCGGCCTATGCCACCCTGGCGGCTTCCGGTATCTACCACCGTCCGCATTTTGTGCAGAGGGTCGTCAATGCCGAGGGCGACGTTCTCTTCGACGTCGGCACGGAAGACGACCCGGGCGAACGCCGGATCGAGGCCGCGGTCGCCGACAACGTCACGGCAGCGATGCAACCGATCCCCGGCTGGTCTGCCGGACACAATCTGGCCGGCGGCCGAGCGTCGGCGGCCAAGACCGGCACTCACCAACTCGGCGACACCGGTGCCAATCGGGACGCCTGGATGGTGGGCTTCACGCCGTCGCTGTCCACGGCGGTCTGGGTGGGCACCGTCAAGGGTGACCAGCCACTGGTCAACAGTTGGGGCGGTTCGGTTTACGGCTCGGGTCTGCCCGCCGACATTTGGAAGGCCACCATGGACGGCGCCCTCAGCGGCACCGACTTCGAGTCCTTCCCGACCCCTGCTGAGGTAGGCGGCTACGCCGGTGTCCCCGCCCCGCCAGCCCCGCCGCCGGCACCGATTCGTCCGAACCCGGCGCCCGTTCAAGGTCCCATCGGCCCGCCCCAGGACAACGGCCTTCCGCCGCCACCGTTGCCTCCGCCGCCGCCCGCGGGCATCGAGATTTTTCCGGGATTGACGATTCCGGCACCGCCCCCGGCCGCTCCACTGCCGCCGCCACCGCCGGAGCAGCCAGTGCCGCCGCCGTTGCCTCCGCCGCCGTTGCCTCCGCCGTTGCCGCCGCCACCCGACCCCAACGTGCCGCCCGCTCCGCCGCCGCCGTGATTCGTCGCCCGGTGACTTTTTGACAGCCGAGGCCGCGGAGTCGTGGCAGCGCCCCTCGGTCTCGCCCCAGCCCCTCGCCGAGGATCTGCGCACCGCCGATGACCGCGATCTGCCCAGTCGCACCGACGTACTGGGCGCCGCGCTGTCCGCGGTGGTCGGCGGCCCAATCGGGCGGCACGCGGTGGTGGGCCGGACGCGGGTACTGACACCGCTGCGGGTGATGTTCATTATCGGGCTGGTGTTCTTGGCGCTCGGGTGGTCGACGAAGGCACCCTGTCTGCAGACCGTCGGAACCGGCTCGCCCGATCAGCGGGTCGCCAATTGGGAGAATCAGCGGGCGTACTACGAGTTCTGCTACTCCGACACCGTGCCGTTGTATGGCGCCGAATTGTTGAGCCAGGGAAAGTTTCCGTACAAGTCGAGTTGGCTGGAATTGGACCCCGACGGGACGCCGCAGACGCAGTACGACGGCAGCGCCGCGGTGCGCTACATGGAATACCCGGTCCTGACCGGTATCTACCAGTACCTGTCGATGTCGCTCGCGAAGACCTATACCGCCGTCGCCAAGGCGACCGGGCTGCCGGTGCTGGCCGGGGTCGCCGAGGTGGTGATGTTCTTCAACATCTCGGCACTTGGTCTCGCGCTGGCGTGGCTTGCGACGGTATGGGCCACAGCGATGCTGGCTGGTCGACGAGTGTGGGATGCGGCGCTGGTGGCGGCGTCACCGATCCTGATTTTTCAGGCCTTCACGAATTTCGACGCATTGGCAACGGCTTTGGCGACCGGTGGACTGCTCGCCTGGGCACGTCGGCGTCCGGTGTTGGCCGGCGTCCTGATCGGCCTGGGGGTGTCGGCCAAGCTCTATCCGGCTCTGCTGCTCGCGCCCCTGCTACTGCTGAGTGTGCGTACCGGGAGATTTGGTGACGCCGTGCGCACCGCATCGGTGACCGTGCTGGTCTGGTGCGCGGTCAACCTCCCGGTGTTGCTGTTGTACCCGCGCGGTTGGTCGGAGTTTTTCCGGCTCAACACCCGCCGCAACCAAGACCTCGACTCGCTCTACAACGTCATCACGTCCTTCACCGGCTGGCCCGGTTTTGATCCCCAACTCGGATTCTGGGAGCCGCCGACGGCACTCAATGCGGTCTCCGGCGGGCTTTTCGTCGTGTGCTGCGCGGCGATCGGCTATGTCGCACTGACCGCTCCTCGTCGGCCTCGGCTGGCCCAACTCGCCTTCCTTGTGGTCGCAGCCTTCCTGCTGGTCAACAAGGTCTGGAGTCCGCAGTTTTCGCTGTGGCTGGTACCGCTGGCCGTCTTGGCGCTGCCGCACCGCAGGGTGCTGCTGGCGTGGATGACCATTGACGCACTCGTGTGGGTGCCTCGGATGCTCTATCTCTTCGGCGAGCAGAACAAGGGCCTGCCGGAGCAGTGGTTCACCGCCACGGTGCTGATCCGTGACGCCGCCGTGGTGGGCTTGATTGTTTTGGTCGTCCGCCAGATCTATCGTCCCGCAGACGATCTGGTGCGCACCGGTGGCGGGATCGACGATCCATCCGGCGGGGTGTTCGATGGCGCCGCCGACGCGTTTCCGGTGCGGTGGCCGCGGTGGCTGCGGCCGGCTCAAGAACGGCAGGAGGGTTTGGATGCAGGTAGCAATCGCACTGTTCCCGCGGATGACCGCGTTGGATGCAGTGGGTCCCTATGAGGTCTTGCAGCGGGTGCCGTCCATCGACGTCATATTCGTCGGGCACCGCCGCGGTGAGATCCGGACCGACAACGGCATGCTCGGACTGACCTGCGATGCCACCTTCGAGCAGATCACCGGCCCCGACGTACTGCTGGTCCCGGGCGGAGTGGGCACCCGCGAGTTGATGACCGACGAGCCGGTCCTCGATTGGATCCGCTCGGTACACCGCAACACCAGGTTCACCACGTCGGTGTGCACCGGAAGTCTGGTGCTGGCCGCCGCCGGCCTCCTCGACGGACTGACCGCGACGACGCATTGGGCCGCCGCCGCGCTCCTGGAGCCCTTCGGGGCGCGCTACGCGGCCGAGCGCGTCGTGGAACACCTGCCGCAGCGGATCATCACCGCCGCCGGGGTCTCGAGCGGTATCGACATGGGGTTGCGACTGCTCGAACTTCTCGTTGACTTAGAGGCCGCGCAGGCGAGTCAGCTGATGATCGAGTACGACCCGCAGCCGCCGTTCGATTCCGGCGCCTTGGCCAAGGCGTCGGAGGCCACTGTGCTGCGGGCCCAGGAGTACTTCACCAAACGCAGCTGATTTCGCTGATCAGGCCTGCTGCCTGTAACCTGACGAGGTTACCGACGCAGGTAACCCTCCTGCCACGGATTGGCCGTGGCCGTATATGACCGTAGGAGGTGATGAGGTTTCCATGCGTCCTTACGAAATCATGGTCATTCTTGACCCCACTCTCGACGAGCGCACCGTGGCCCCGTCGCTGGACACGTTCCTGAACGTGATCCGCAGCGATGGCGGTTCGGTCGACAAGGTCGACATCTGGGGCCGGCGCAGGCTGGCCTACGAGATTGCCAAGCACGCCGAGGGCATCTACGCCATCGTCGATGTGAAGGCGGAACCGGCCACTGTGTCTGAGCTCGACCGCCAGCTGAACCTGAACGAGTCGGTGCTCCGCACCAAGGTGATGCGGACCGATAAGCACTGAGCTTCGGCATCGGTGGAGAACGTCCGCGCGCTGTCGTAGTCCCTACGTAGGCTCCGGGTAAATACTCCCCGTCAAACTCCAGGAGGACCTTGTGGCTGGTGACACCATCATCACCGTCGTCGGAAACCTGACCGCTGATCCCGAACTGCGGTTCACCCCGTCCGGCGCGGCCGTCGCGAACTTCACCGTGGCATCGACGCCGCGCATCCTCGACCGCCAGAGCGGGGACTGGAAGGACGGCGAAGCCCTGTTCATGCGCTGCAATATCTGGCGCGAGGCGGCCGAGAACGTCGCCGAAAGCCTCTCCCGCGGATCGCGGGTAATCGTGACCGGGCGGCTCAAGCAGCGGTCCTATGAAACCCGTGAGGGCGAGAAGCGCACCGTCGTCGAGGTGGAGGTCGAGGAGATCGGACCCTCGCTGAAGTACGCCACCGCGAAGGTCAATAAAGCCTCCCGCGGCGGTGGCGGCGGTGGTGGCGGCGGTGGTGGTGGCGGTTTCGGTGGCGGCGCACCTGGTGGCGCGGCCGCTGGAGCGCAGCGCCCGGCGGCGGGCGAACCCGCTGAAGACCCGTGGGGCAGCGCCCCGGCATCGGGTTCCTTCGGCGGCAATGACGACGAACCCCCATTCTGAGACGAAAGAGAATCAACAGATGGCTAAATCAGGACCTACCAAACGGCGTCCGGCCCCGGACAAGCCGATCAAGGCCCGCAAGTGCGTGTTCTGCTCGAAGAAGGGCAAGCTGCAGATCATCGACTACAAGGACACTCACTTGCTCCGCACCTACATCAGCGAACGCGGCAAGATCCGTGCGCGCCGGGTAACCGGCAACTGCGTGCAGCATCAACGCGACATCGCCATCGCCGTCAAAAACGCGCGCGAAGTTGCCCTGCTGCCGTTTACGTCGACATCGCGTTAACGGCCGAGAACGGAGTACAACAATGAAATTGATCCTGACCGCTGAGGTCGACCACCTCGGCGCTGCCGGTGACACCGTCGAGGTCAAGGACGGGTACGGTCGCAACTTCCTGTTGCCCCGCGGCCTGGCGATCGTGGCGACCCGCGGTGCGCAAAAGCACGCTGATGAGATCCGAAAGTCCCGCGAGGCGAAGACCGTGCGCGACCGCGAGCACGCCGACGAGCTCAAGGCCGCGATCGTGGCTCTGGACCCGATATCGCTGATCGCAAAGGTTGCCGGGGATGCCGGCAAGCTTTTCGGGTCGGTGACCGCCAGCGACGTGGTCGTTGCGATCAAGAAGGCCGGCGGCCCCAGCATCGACAAGCGTTCGGTGCGACTTCCCAAGGCACACATCAAGGAAACCGGCAGTCATGGCATCGTCATCCGCCTGCATCCGGAGGTTGACGTGCAATTCACCCTCGAGGTCGCCGGTCAGGGTTAGTCACCTTTGACAGTGCCGGGTCCCCGGTGGCGGCCGTCGCGGCCACCACCGGGGACTCTGCTTTTGACCGGCGAACTATCGGACATGTGTTTGCCACAGCTAACGTAACCTCCCGTTTGCCGAAGCATTCGTCGCTGGACACCCAACACGCCCGGAACGGCAACCTGGCCCGACACGCCGCGGAACTTGCCATGCACAGGCCGCAATGCCGGTTAATCTGCGTTTACGTGGTCTGATGGCCGACAAATTCATAACTATCCACAGGTTCTCCCCATGCTGCCAACACAGTTGGTGGCAGCTATGCACAGACCACTAACAGGTTGACGCACAAGCCGGGTTTGCGCTGACTCCAGCAACGTCTAGCGTTCCCCACGGCGCACGGGTAGCCGCGCCGGTCGCAGCAGCCTGTCGGTGCCTCGACCTAACGTGAGAGCCACTGACTCGAACCGATGTTCGATGCGGTCCTGGAACTGAGGAGGTAGGGCAGCCCGATGGCGGTCGTCGACGATCTCGGACAGTCGGCAACTGAGTCGTCTGCACCCGCCGAGGACTACGGCCGCCAGCCTCCGCAGGATCTCGCCGCCGAACAGTCGGTGCTGGGCGGGATGATGCTCAGCAAGGACGCCATCGCCGATGTGCTGGAGAAGTTACGGCCCGGCGACTTCTACCGGCCCGCGCACCAGAACGTCTACGACGCGGTGCTCGATCTCTACGCGCGCGGGGAGCCCGCCGACGCCGTCACCGTCGCGGCCGAACTCGACCGTCGTGGCCTGCTGCGCCGGATGGGCGGAGCCCTCTATCTGCACACCCTGATCTCGACGGTGCCGACCGCAGCCAACGCCGGCTACTACGCGGGCATCGTGGCAGAGAAGGCACTGCTGCGCCGGCTAGTTGAGGCAGGCACCCGGGTGGTGCAGTACGGCTACGCCGGCGCGGAGGGTGCTGACGTCAACGAAATCGTCGACCGTGCCCAAGCCGAGATCTACGACGTCACCGAGCGGCGGACCACTGAGGATTTCGTCGTCTTGGAGTCACTGCTGCAACCGACGATGGACGAGATCGATGCCATTGCCTCCCAGGGTGGGATCGCCCGCGGTGTGCCGACCGGCTTCACCGAACTCGATGAGGTGACCAACGGACTGCACCCGGGTCAGATGATCGTGATCGCGGCGAGGCCCGGTATGGGGAAATCGACTCTGGGACTGGATTTTTTGCGCTCCTGCTCCATCAAGAACCGCATGGCGAGCGTGGTGTTCTCCCTCGAGATGAGCAAGTCCGAGATCGTGATGCGGCTGCTGTCGGCGGAGGCGAAGATCAAGCTCACCGATATGCGTTCGGGCCGGATGAGCGATGACGACTGGACGCGGCTGGCGCGGCGGATGAGTGAGATCAGCGAGGCGCCGCTGTACATCGATGACTCGCCGAACCTGACGATGATGGAGATCCGCGCCAAGGCACGCCGGCTCAAGCAGAAGTCAGACCTGAAGCTGATCGTGATCGACTACCTACAGTTGATGACATCCGGCAAGAAGGTCGAGTCACGCCAGCAGGAGGTGTCCGAATTCTCCCGTC
>CAIWCQ010000014.1 GCA_903911165.1 uncultured Actinomycetes bacterium
CAACAGGTAGCCGGTGAACGAGAGCAGCAGCGTGAGCTGCAACAACATGACGCCGATGATCCAGTTGAACTCGCGGGGCGACTTGTAGGCACCGTGGTAGAAGACGCGCGCCATGTGCAGGAACACCGAGAGCACCATGAGGTGGGCCCCCCATCGGTGCATGTTCCGGATCAGGAGCCCGAAGGTCACCGACGACTTGAGGGTCGCGATGTCGTCCCACGCCTGGGCGGCGGTGGGGCGGTAGAAGAACATCAGGAAGATGCCGGTCACGGTGAGCAGGATGAACAGGAAGAAGCTGAGCCCACCCAGGCAGAGGGTGTAGCTCACCTTGACCGCGTGCCGCTTCACCTTCACCGGGTGAAGGTGGTACAGCACGCTGTTCATGATCACGTAGGACCGGTTGCGAGGGCTGTCGGTGTAGCCCTTGCGGAAGATCGAACCCGGCCGGAAGATCGCGTTCCAGGCTTGCGAACCCTGGACCTGCGAGGTGATCTTGGCCAGCTTCTCGCCGATCGGCGCCTTGGTCATCGCCACAGTCGTGTACTCCTGGTTCCTGTGCGCTCAGCCGAGCCGCATGCCGTAGCCGTAGCCGTGCGTGTTGGTGCGCTGGTGCGCATCGCCGGTGGCCGGCGGTGCGCCGACCTTGCCGAGGATGATGACGCCGGTGGGGCACCGGTCGACACAGAGCGCACAGCGGGTGCAGACGTCATCGTCGATGAGGAAGACGACGTGGTCCTTCGGATCGGTGCCGGGCCGTTCGGTGCCGGCGGCTTCGGCGATGACGTCGGGCGTCACCATGTGGATGCACTTCCACGGGCAGATGTCGACGCAGCCCTCGCACATGATGCACTCGGACTGGTCGATGTGGATGAACTGCTTGGGCTTCACCGCCTTCGACAGCCATTCGGCGTCGACCTCTTGGAGGACGTAGCCGTCGCTCCACTCGGGCATCGGCGGGTTGGCGTCACCGACACCCATCAGCGACCGCCCTCACGGACGAGCGGACGGCCGAACTCGGACTTCTCGACCGCGGTGGTGGCCTTCTGGCCCCGCTTCTGCCACTTGACCCAGATCAGGCCCAGGGCCCCGAGCTCGCCCATGTAGATGGCGCCCGCGATGAGGTCGCGGATGGTGCGCCACGAGACGGTGATCGGGAGCGGCCACTTGATGCAGCCCTTCGCCGTGCCCCACTCCCACTCGCAGGCCGCCGAGTGGGCCCGGGGCTGCAGGAAGATCTTGTCCGGGCGCCAGCGCAGCTCGTTGTCGGCCCAGGTGAGCCACTGGTGCGGGACCACGCCGAAGATCCAGAACATGAGGAAGAAGACGTAGACGGCGCCGACCATGGCCTCGCCCCACGTGACGGGGGTTCCCGCCGGGCGGCGGCCCATGTACCAGAAGATGCCGCCGACGAGCACGGCAGTGACGATCACGGACGACCAGAACGCGACGTTGAACACTCGGCGTGCACCTCCCTCGTGAATCCGATCACAACTGTACGACCAAGCCCGGGGACACCAGGGAGATGCTCCGCCGGATGGCGTCGGCGGGCGGACCGGGCGACGGCGAGCGGCGGAATCCTGGCGATACCACGGACGCGCCAGGGACTGGCACGCGTCGGATTGTCTAGCACCGGCCCTCCGGCGGTGGCACATCGAAAGGAGCGGTTCATCGGCCCGCGCGACGGGGCCCGAGCGCCGCCTCGGCGGCC
>CAIWCQ010000015.1 GCA_903911165.1 uncultured Actinomycetes bacterium
GCCACAGCGGTCGCAGCGGTTCACAGGGTCACCGGCCACGGATCGACCAGCGTGCCGTCAACGTAACGCCCCGGTGTGACACCGTTGCCGTTGTCGGGGCCGCAGACGTGATTGCCGTCCACGACGCAGTTCCAGCCCGGATCGTCCTCCTCGTGATCGTGACCGGGATGGGCCTGCGCCGTGCCGACGCCCACTGTGCCGACCAGCAGCACCGCGAGCAGAAGCAGCAGCAACGCCCGCGGCGTGCGGCCCTCATCGAGCCAGGGGTTGGCAGGCAACCGACCGACCCAACCGCACAGGCGCAAATGCTGATGCCACTCCGACCGCGCCGGGGCGGGGCCGACCCACACGCAGCCGCACACCATGAGCCGCTCCTTCGGTGTCCGGAAACCGGGCAGGCCGGTCATGGACGCAGCCCCACCATGCGCTCAAGGCGCTGTGCGTGCGCCTCGGTGATCTGGTCGGTGCCGGCCAGATTGTCGATCATCTGCTGGGCGTCCCAACCGCGGGAGACCATGAACTTGATGCGCTCGACCAGAACTTCGTCTGGGGAGATCGCCTTGGGGTCGTACTTCATTGCATCTTCCTTCTCTCGTAGGAAATCCCCGGCTGGGGTGAACGGCCAGGGAAACTGCCCGGAAACCGGACAATCGCCCTGGCCGTCTAGCACGGCCGGGTTACTTGTGCGTGCACTCGTCGCAGGCACACAACTGCGCCAGAAACCACCGATACCCTCGGCGCAGCATTAGCTCTCCCACCGCCCCTGCTGGCGCCCAGCGACGATCAGGCTCAGGTAGTGATCGGCCTGCTCGTCGGCCTTGCGGTACGCGGGCATGTTGCCGGTACGCAGGTGCAGAGCGCGGCGACGGATTGCGTCCTTGAAGTCGCGCTCCAGAACCTCGCGGCGACGCAGGTCGGCCAGCTCGAAACGGCCAACGGCGCGGCCGTCAATGACCGGACGAACATCGCCCTCCCTGTAGGAGACGAACAGCGACGGCTCGGGCTTCGTTTCGGTGCGGAACGGCTTCCGCGACCTGGACGCCTTCTTCGGCTTGCTCGGTCGCATGGAGGCGACGTCGAGTGGAGTGATGGACATGGCGATCTCTCTCTCTTGTAGGGATTCCCCGGCTGGGGTAATCGGCCAGGGAAACTGCCCGGAAACCGGACAGCGCCCTGGCCGACCATCTAGGCCGGGTCGATCTGGCGAGGTGGCCTACGTCCGGTGAAGGAGTAGGCACACTTGGTGCAGTGATGCAGCCCCCCGCTGTAGCGGGTGGCAGACCGGCACGCGGGACAGGTGCTGTTCCACGCCGGGTTGTAGTGGTGCCAGTCGTCGTTGCACGAATGGCGGTGATTGCGCGTTTCGCCGCAGATGGTGCAACGCGGCCACCGCTGGCCAGCGGCGCTCATGGCCGACGAGCCTTATTGCACTCGACCAGGCTGCGGTGCAGCCGGTCGATTTTGGCCTCAGAGTCGGCCAGCCGCTTACGGCAGACAACGACGTTTTCCAGCGCGGATTTTTGCTCGGCTGGGGTGTCATCGTCGGCCCACGCGGTGACGTTCACCAGTTCGGTGAGAGCGTCGTCGAGGTCGAGGCGCAGGTCGATAGCGGCAAAACGCGCCGCGACGATTTTTGCCATGATCTCCCGCTGGGCGCTGACTACGCCGGTGGCGGTCACGCGGTCGCCGCCGGAACGCCGGTGACGATTTTTGTACGCACGCCGTTGGCGCGAAGCTGGCGTGCCAGACTGATCGCGTCGATAGCGTCATCGGCGTGCCATGCGCCGTGGCAGTCGGCACCGGGTTTCCACACCAGCACCAGAAACGGCGGTGGTGGTGACGGCTCCGGATCGGAC
>CAIWCQ010000016.1 GCA_903911165.1 uncultured Actinomycetes bacterium
CGCTTACAAGGCGAGTGCTCTACCACTGAGCTAAGGAGGCGGGCGCGACCTCTGCGATCCGGTTTCGCCGAGTCAGTAGCCTAACGGGCCGCCGAGGCAATCTGAGTTCACTCCGCGTCTATCTCGGCGTTCAGCGCCCGCGACCCGGACCGCCGGCGACCGGGCATCGGAATGCGCTCGGCGATATTGCTCAGTGGATTGACCACGAGGCTCAGGGCGGTGACGGCTTCCCGCAGTGTCTCGATGGTCGGTGTGAGCGCTTCTAGGCCTGGCGCCAGCCGGTTGAGGGTGTCGGCCACGTCGGCCAGTTGTTCAAGCGGGCCGTCTCGCGCGGTCAGCTTTTCAACCAGGCCGCCCTCGGCCAGCAGTCGGTCGGCCAGGCCGCCCTCGGCCAGTAGTCGGTCGGCCAGGCCGCCCTCGGCCAGGATCTGGTCCACCAGACCGCCTGGTGCCAGGGCACGGTCGAGCCCGCCGCCCTCGGCGGTCATCTGCTCCAGTACGCCGTCGGGTGCGGTCAGCCGATCGATCAGGCCGCCTTTTCGCAGCAGCCGATCCATGGCGCCGTCCTGGGCCAGGGCTCGCCCAAGTGGGGCGTCGTCCTCGATGAGCAACGCGAACTTATTTGCGCGTTCGATGGTCTCATCGAGGCCCAGGAAATGGACGACCGAATCCCGTGGCGATGGAAAGGCTGCGTCGCCGAGGTTGTCTTTGGCGTACTCGACGGCCGCTTCGGCGACCAGGAGTCCGGCATCAGCCGCCGCTAGGCCGACCCGGACCGGAGCGGTGGCGAGATCCACCAGTGCTTTGGCCAGATTCATTCACTGATTGTATGGGCCGATACGTGGCGCGCGGTCAAACGAGAGCCGCGATAATCCTTTCGCGAGCCTCATCGAGGGACTCCGGCGAGGGATGGCGATCAACGTTCGCGAATCCGAAGTCGGTCAGGTTGAACGCCGGGAACACGTGCACATGCAGGTGTGGGACCTCCAGGCCGGCGATGATGACACCGGCACGCTCGGATCCGAATGCCGTGCACACCGCCCTGCCGATCCGCTGCGAGACTGCCATGACGTGGTTGAACAGCCCCGGTTCGGCGTCCTGCCACTTGTCGATCTCCGCGCGCGGAACCACCAGGGTATGCCCGGGAGTCATTGGTTCGATGGTGAGGAACGCCACGACCTCGTCGTCTTCGTAGACGAATCGTCCGGGTAGCTCGCGGTTGATGATCATGGTGAAGACGGACGGCATGTGAACCAGCATAGGGTTCGGCTCAGGAAAACATCCGGCCTACTTCGCTGATCGACCACGGCGGGGACTCGTCGTGGTTGCGGTAGCCCAGCAGTGCGGGCGTAGGTCGGTCGAATCGGCCCACGAAACCGCCTGCGGCGATGAGGATCTGGCCTGTCACCCGGGTGGAGAGATCGCTCACCAGATAGGCGTACAGCGACGCGGCATACTCCGGTGGTGCGGCATCCAGGGCCGCCTGCGCGCTGCCCTCGTCGAGCATGCCGCGTCGGCGCAGAGACTCGATCTGCTGGGAATACTCGGCGCCGGTGGACAGCCGTGTCCGAGCACCCGGACACACCACGTTGGCGCGCACACCGTGCTCGGCGAGCTCGGCGGCGATCGCCATGGTCAGCCCGTTCACCGCGCCTTTGCCGGCCGGATAGCCGGTACCGCCGTAGTCGCCGAGATAGGCGAAGGAACTGGTGTTGACGATCGACCCACCGCCGCGGGCGACCATTCGGGGCGCGGCGGCACGACAGGTGGCGAACACCGTGCCAAGGTGGACGTCGATCAGATCCCGGAACTCCTGCGGACTGATGGTAAGGATTGACGACCCGGATGGTTCAGGGGTTCCAGCGCAGTTCACCAAAGCATTGATCTGACCGAACTCGTTCTCGCACAACGAGATCAGGGCTTGCGCGATCGCGTCGTCGGCGGCTGAACCGGGGAGCCCGACAGCATGACCACCGGCGGACGTGATGGCGCCCACGGTCGATTCGACGGCGTCGACATCGCGTCCGTTGACCACAACACCGGCACCCAACTGGGCCAGGAGTGCTGCGACCGCGGCCCCGATCCCGCGGGACCCGCCGACGACAACCGCGCCGAATCCGCGCAGTGGCGGGTCGGTCACGCCGACGGTGGCGCCTGCCCGAACGTCATGGCCTCGAGGTTCCAGTAGCCGCGCAGATTGGTGATCAGGCCGGCGTCGTTGAGGAGGTAGCAGAAGACTCCGCGCACCGTGCTGGTCATCCCGCCTTCGAACTCGCTGCGCAGCACCAGAATGTGCGCCACCTCATTGGGTGAACTCGACGGGAACGTCTCTTCGCAGGTGACCCGCAAGGTGTTGGCGGCGATATTGGCGTCATAGAACGCCGCGGCCGCCTCTTTGCCGCGCACGCCGAGTCCGTCGGGATTGGTGTAGGACGGACCGATCGGATCCTCGATGACGACGTCCGGCGCCATCAGTGCCAGCCACCCCTCGCGGTCGTGGGACTGCACGCACCGCCATGACTCCCGCGAGGCAGTCAGGGCGGGCGTCAGCGCGGTGGTCTCCTGCGACAAGGTCAGCGATCCTCGTCGGTGTAGCGGATGACGCCGCGGATATTGCGTCCCTCCAGCATGTCCTTATAACCGTCGTTGATCTGCTCCAGGCGGTACTGCCGGGTGATCATGTCGTCGATGTTGAGCTTTCCGGCCTTGTACATCGACAGCAGCTGCGGGATGTCGTGGTGCGGATTGCCGCCGCCGAATATGGTGCCCTGCAGGTTCTTCTGCATGAGGGTCAGCATCGCCAGGTTCAGGGTGATATTGGTGTCGAGCATGCTGCCGATGGCGGTCATCACGCAGGTGCCGGACTTTGACGTGAGGTTCATGTAGTTGTCGACGTCGGCGCCGTCAACCTCACCGACGGTGACGATCACCTTCTTGGCCATGAAGCCACCGGTGACCTCGGCGATACCCATCATGGCCGACTCGATATCTGGATAGGCATGGGTGGCACCGAACTTCAGCGCGGCATCGCGCTTCCACTCGACGGGCTCGATGACGAAGATGTTCCGGGCACCGGAGATGACCGCGCCCTGCAGTGCCGCCATGCCAACTCCGCCGACGCCGACGACGGCGACGTCCTCGCCGGGTTTGATCTGGGCGGTGTGGGTTGCCGATCCGTAGCCGGTGGTGACACCGCAGCCCACCAGGCAGGCCACTTCGAACGGTATGGAGGGATCGATCTTCACCACCGAGGACTCGTGCACCACCATGTACGGCGAGAAGGTGCCGAGCAGTGTCATCGGGAACACCGGCATGCCGTCGGCGGTGTGAATGCGGTGGGTGCCGTCGGAGATGGCGACGCCGGCCAGCAGTCCGGCACCAAGATCGCAGAGGTTGCGAAGACCGGCCTGACATGACGGACACTTGCCGCAGGACGGGATGAACGACAACACCACGTGATCACCGACCGCCACGCTTTCCACACCCTCGCCGATCTCGGTGACGATGCCGGCGCCCTCGTGTCCGCCGAGGACCGGGAAGCCGAACATCGGGATGCCGCCGGTAACCAGGTGGTGGTCGGAGTGGCACATGCCGGAGGCTTCCATCTGGATCTTGACCTCGTTTTTCGCGGGGTCACCGATCTCGATCTCCTCGATCGCCCACGGCTGGTTGAACTCCCTGATGAGCGCGCCTTTTGTCTTCACTGCAATCCTCCGACTGGCTGTGGGGCTGAAATAGAACGTGTTCTGTGTGTCGCATCCTAGGACGTGACGGGTGTCAAGTCACCAGATCGGTACAGGTGCCTGTCCAAGCGGGTAGTAGCCGGGAAGTTTCTCCCCGGCCAGGCTGCGCTCGATGCGTTCCTGCATACCTTTCGACAGCTTGCCCTCTTCGATGAGCTTCAGATAGAGCTTCTGCACGTGGCCGAAGTCGAAGAAGTCGCGCTGCCATTCGATCAGCCCGTCGGCATTGAGCCGGAACCAACTGCCGCCGATCCCATAGATCGTCGCCTGATTCCCTTCGGCGTCGGTGGCGACCTGCTTCCAGAAGCCGACGACCTCGCCGATCTTGTCGTCGATGATGACCTTCTGGTACGGGTAGCTCCAGCCCTGAAGTCCGGCCATCTCGAGGCCGAGTGCGATATCGCGGATCTCATCTTTGCCGACGCACATGACGTCCTCTTTGGGGCCGATGTTCCAGCCGTAGGTGGCGTCGGGGGCGAAGAATTCGGCGAGTCCTTTCCAGTCGCCCTTGCCTTCGGCGTCGCGGTTGGCCTCCATCCACCGGGCGATGAAGTCCTCCAACAGTTCTCTGGGCAGTGCGGGCATGTTTCTAATCCTCCTTCTCGATGATGAACAGCGCCCGGGTCGGGCAGGACTGCACGGCCCGTTCGATCTCGGCCCGCGCTTCGTCGGGGGGTTGGAAGTCGATGATCTCGACGGTGCCGCGCTTGGGCACCGAGAAGTAGTCCGGCGCTTCCAGTTCGCACATGGCGTGTCCCTGGCACAGATCCAGGTCAAGTTCGACGCGGTAGCTGCCCACAGGTTCGACTCCTAGCCGGTGCGCTTGCGGTACCGGACCAATGCGGGCCGGGCGAGCTGGACAACCATTTTGGAGTGGTCGTTGCGGTAGCTCTCGGGCGGCTGGATCATCTCGAAATCGTACTCGCGCAGCAGAACCGAGAAGATCGCCTTGATCTGAATGGTGGCGAACGCGGCGCCGACGCAGCGATGCCGACCGGCGCCGAATGGAATCCAGGTCCAGCGTTGCAGCACATCCTCCTCGCGCGGCTTCTCGTAACGATCCGGATCGAAGGCGTCAGGTTCGGGAAAGTCCTGGGGTATCCGATTGGAAATCGCCGGCGAGGTCGCGACGAAGTCGCCTTGGTGGATCGGGTAGCCCTGTACCTCGAACTCGCCCTGGGCGACCCGCATCAGGATGATCAGCGGTGGGTGTAGCCGAAGGGTCTCCTTGATTACATTCTCCAGCTTGGGGATCTGGCGCAGCGCATGAAAACTCACCTCCTGGCCGTCGGCGTAAAGCTCATCGAGTTCGTTGCGGACCTCGGCGTAGATGTCGGGATTTCGCATCAACTCGATGAGAGTCCACGACGATGTCCCGGAACTGGTGTGGTGACCGGCGAACATGAGGGAAATGAACATCCCGGTGATCTCATCGGCGGTGAACCGCGGGCGGCCATCCTCGTCGGGGATCGACACCAGCACGTCGAGCATGTCGCGTTCGGATTTCTCCTGGGGCGGGTTGGCGATCCGCTGTTTCATGATCTCTTCCACCAACCCGACTAAGTTCTCGCGCGCCTCGTCGCGGATCCGGAAACTCTCTATCGGCAGGTACGGGTCGACGTAGCACAGTGGGTCGGTACCCCGCTCGAGGAGGTGATAGTAGTTCGCGAAACGGGAGTCGAGTTGATCGCGGAACTTTCGTCCGATCAGGCAGGCCGTCGAGGTGTAGATGGTCAGTTCGGAGAAGAAGTCCAGCAGTTCGATCTCTCCGGTAGCGCCCCAATTCTCGATTGCGCGGAGGACCTCCCGCTCAATGGTGGCGGCATGACTCTTCATGTGGTCGCCACGCAGTGCGGAGTTGTGCAACATCTCTTTTCGGCGTTCCGGGCTGGCGTCGAATACCACCCCCTTTCCGAAGATCGGCGTCATGAACGGATATGCCTGCGCCTGATCGAGGTCTTCGTCGGCGGCGCGGAAGAAGAACTCGTTCGCCTCCGCACCGGTGAGCAGGATCACCTGCTTGTCGGCGAGTTGGAAGGAGCCAACGTCGCCGCACTCGTCGCGCACCCGTTGCATCAGGGCGATCGGGTCGGTGCGGAACTCCTCGAGGTGGCCGTGCTCGTCCTCGCCGCCGGAGACCCGGCGAACATCCTTTAACGGTGTGCTGGGTGTCATGGTCCCTCCGGGTGCTGTGTCATGGTCCCTCCGGGTACTGGGTGTCATGGTCCCTCCGGGTACTTAAGTTGCTGACGTTCCCTGGGCGCACTGGACAGCGGCGCCTCGGGCTGAATCTCCATGGACGCGACGAATCCTCCGCGCGGCGTCTCGGCGACGAATGCGACCGCACGGGCGAGGTCGGCAGCACGCAGGAAGTAGCTGTGCCGGGCCTGGCCCCACCTGGCCCAGTCCTCCAGCGCTGGCGCGATTGACTCCGGTGGCAGGTTCCACCCCATCGAAGTCTGGGTCGGTCCGGGATGGACGACCGATGCCCGCACGCCGGTGCCCTCCAGTTCCATCTGCAGGTTGTTCACCATCGCAGCCAGCCCGGCTTTGGCAGCGCCGTAGGCGCCCATGTGGGGGCGCTGACGTAAGGCAACATCGGAGCCGATGAAGATGACGTCACCGCGCTGACGGGAGACCATGGCGGGCAACACGGCGGTGGCTAGCCGGTTGGCTCCGATGAGGTGGATCTGGATCTGGGCTTCGAAGTCGGTGGTGTCGATCTCATGGAGCCTCCCGAAGAAGGTGTCGCCGGCACCGGCGACCAGCACCTCGATGTCGCCGAGCTCCGCTGTCGCGCGGCCCACGAATTCCCGAACCGAGTCCGACGAAGTGACGTCGAGCGACAACGCCACGGCCTCGCCGCCATCCGCACGGATCTGACCGGCTAATTCCTCGCACTTGTCGAGACGCCGGGCACCGAGGGCGACGGGGAAGCCCCGCGCGGCAAGCTCGGCGGCGGTGGCGGCGCCGATCCCGGACGAGGCGCCGGCGACGATGACCGGCCGGCGGCTGGGGTGTGGTTCAAAGCGTGCCATTAGCGTCTCGTCACCGTGATCGGCAGGCTGGCAAACCCCCGCACATTGCTGGAGTGCACTCGAACCGCGTTGGCTTCGTCGACCTCGTAGCTGCGGATCCGCGCGAACAATTCGGTCAGCGCGACGCGGGCCTCCATTCGGGCAAGGTGGGCACCGAGGCAGAAATGCGCACCGCTTCCGAAGCTCAGTAATTTGGATCCGATATCGCGGCCAATCAGAAACTCGTCGGGGGAGTCGAAGACCCGTTCGTCGCGGTGTGCCGACCCTGGCACCAGCAGCAGGGTGTCGCCGTCATGCAGGGTGGTGCCGTAGAACTCGATATCCTCGACGACGACGCGCGCCAGGATCTGGCTGGAGGTGTCGTAGCGCAAGGTCTCCTCGATCCAGAGTGGAATCTTCGAGTGGTCGGCGTGCACGCCGGCTAGCTGGTCGGGATTCCTTGCACCCCAATAAGCCGCGTTGCCAAGGAGTTTCGTGGTCGTCTCGTTACCGGCAACCACCATCAAGAATAGGAATGCCATGATCTCCTCGTCGCCGAGGCGGTCACCGTCGATCTCGGCCTCCAGCAGCGCTGTGGTGAGATCGCCGGTGGGCTTCTTTCGCCGCTGCGCGACCATATCGGCGTAGTAGACCAGCAGTTGCATCGAGGCCTCGATCGCCGCCATCGGAACGTCGGCCACGCCGTCGTCGCGATGCATCACCTCATCGGCAAGCGAGCGCAGGCGGACCCTGTCCTCTACCGGCACGCCCATCAGTTCGGAGATCACATCCATCGGCAGCTTGCCGGCGAATTCGGCGATGTAATCGAAACTCTCGGACTCCAGAGCGTTGTCGAGATGTTCCTTAGCCAGTTCAATGACCCTGGCCTCGAGTTCACGGATGCAGCGCGGGGTGAACCCCTTGGATACCAGGGTGCGCAGTCGTAGATGGGCCGGGTCATCCATCGCCAGGAACGACATGGTCCGGTAGGCCTCAGGGTTGCGAGAGATCGGATCCAGCGACACGCCGAGTTTGTTTGACAGTTCGGTGCTGTTGCGAAATCCCCTGTGCACGTCGGCATGCCGGGTCAGCGCCCAGAAGTTCAGCGTGTCATTTCGATACAGCGGCGCATCGTCGCGCAGGCGTTTGTAATACGGGTAGGGGTCTTCATGAAGGTGGTAGTCGTAGGGGTCAAGGATCAGCGGAACAACCTCTGCTGTCATTGCCCGTCTCCGTCGCCGGGAGTCAGAATA
>CAIWCQ010000017.1 GCA_903911165.1 uncultured Actinomycetes bacterium
ACCTCGACGACGCGGACATCTGCGCGCCGACACGGTCGGTCGCGGTAAATCAAGCCGGAATCGCCGCTGAGGCCATCGCCACCGCAGCCGGCGGCGGCCAATACGTCGATCTGACCGACCTGTTCTGCACCGCGGACCGCTGTCCCGTCATCGTCGGCAACACGCTCGTCTACAGCGACCAGAACCACGTCACCAATGCGTACTCTCGCGTACTAGCCCCGGTCCTGGGTTCCTTGGCCGCCCGCGCGATCGTCAACCCATGACACGCAGGCCGCCACCGTGTTCCACGAAAGCGCACCACGCCGCCGACTTCACGCTGCAGGATTGATACTCTATAAATCGGAAGGTCGGCTGGTGTCACAATCCGTGCTCATCACGGGCGGAGCTGGATTCATCGGATCCGCACTCACGCGTCGTCTCACCGCAACCGGCTATGACGTCGCAGTCATGGATGTCTTGCATCCGCAGGTCCATGGTGACCGGGCAGCGATCGAACTGCCGTCATCGGTGCGACTGCTCACCTGCGACGTCACCCACGCGCCCGATTGGGATGCCGTTCTACGCTTGGTTCGGCCATCCCAGATCATCCACCTTGCGGCCGAGACTGGGACCGGGCAGTCGCTGTCGGAGGCGACACGACACGGTTCGGTCAACGTGGTGGGAACGACTCAACTCCTCGATGCGCTGAATCGCGCGGGCCACGTCCCGGCTCAGTTCGTCCTGGCGTCCTCGCGGGCCGTTTACGGCGAGGGCGCGTGGCAGGCCGGCGCACAGGTCTTCTACCCGCCGCCTCGAAGCCACGCCCAATTAGAAGCCGGCGTGTGGGATCCAGACGGCCTGGGGGGTGTTCGGCCGGTCCCGCTTCCGAGTCGTGCCGGCGAAACCGACGCCAGACCCACCAACATCTATGCCGCGACCAAACTTGCACAGGAGCACATCGTTGCGGCCTGGGCCGCGGCGAATGACACCAATCTGAGCGTGCTTCGCCTGCAGAACGTCTACGGACCGGGCCAGTCGTTGGCCAACTCCTACACCGGAATCGTCGCCCTCTTCTCGCAATTGGCGCTTCAGAAACGCCCATTGGAGGTCTATGAGGATGGCCAGATTGTCCGTGACTTCGTCTTCATCGATGACGTCGTCGATGCGCTCTTTGCGGCGATCGAACGTCCCGCAGCCGATTCTCGGTGCCTCGACATCGGCTCAGGGGTACCGACCACCATCCACGAGTTGGCGTGCACGCTTGCCACTATGTGCGATGCGCCCGAACCGATCGTCGTCGGTAGATTCCGCGATGGCGATGTCCGCGCCGCGCGGTGCGACATCGAGCCGGCAAGGGAACAACTCGATTGGCAGCCGGCCTGGGCGCTCAAGGATGGGTTGCGGGCTCTGCTTGACTGGATCGGCGGGCAATAGATCTTTTTGTCCGCTACCAGTTTCAGGAAGTCGCCGTTCCACTCACCGGAGTAGTACTCACGCGCACAGAGCAATCACCGAGACGACTGCGGCCCGTTAGCAGCTAGCGAGGAAGGGTTTCCCTTCACCCTCTGAATGTAAAAGGACCCCGGTTCCCGATCCTG
>CAIWCQ010000018.1 GCA_903911165.1 uncultured Actinomycetes bacterium
CCGCCGTGGGTATTGATCGGCAGCCGGCCGCCGATCTCGATCGCGCCATCGGCGATGAAATCCTTGGCGTCACCCTTGTCGCAGAAGCCCAACTCCTCCAACTGAATCAGGGTGAACGGTGTGAAATGGTCGTAGAGGATCGCGGTCTGGATGTCGGTTGGTTTGAGCCCGGACTGTGCCCACAGTTGGCGGCCCACCAAGCCCATCTCAGGCAGGCCGTCCAACTCGGGCCGGTAGTAGCTCACCATGGAGTACTGGTCCGGGCTCGAGCCCTGGGAGGCGGCCTCGATGATCGCCGGCCGGTGCTTGAGGTCACGGGCGCGATCCGCGGACACCACCACGATCGCCACCCCGCCGTCCGTCTCCTGACAACAGTCCAACAGCCTCAGCGGTTCAGCGATCCATCGCGAATTTTGATGGTCCTCGATCGTGATCGGCTTGCCGTAAAAGTAGGCATTGGGGTTGTTGGCCGCATGCCGTCGATCTGCCACCGAGATCGCGCCGAAGTCGCGACTGGTGGCTCCCGACAAATGCATGTAGCGCTTGGCGATCATCGCCACCTGTGCTGCCGGCGTAGTCAACCCATGCGGGTAGGAGTAGGAGTTGTCAACACTGGTCGAATCCGAGCCCTGGATGAGCCGCATCTGGACCTGGCCGAAGCGCATCCCGGAGCGTTCATTGAACGCCCGATACGCCACAACGCAATCCGCTACACCGGTGGCTACCGCAATCGCGGCCTGCTGGACTGTCGCACATGCCGCACCGCCGCCGTGGTGAATCTTGGAGAAGAACTTCAAATCCCCGATGCCCGTGGCACGCGCAACGGCGACCTCGGTGTTGGAGTCCATGGTGAAGGTCACCATGCCGTCGACATCGGCGGGCGTCAGTCCGGCGTCATCGAGTGCGGCCAACACGGCCTCAGCGGCAAGGCGCAGTTCACTGCGGCCCGAGTCCTTGGAGAAGTCAGTGGCACCGATTCCCGCGATCGCGGCCTTGCCGGAAAGCTCGCCGGGCATCAGGCACCACCCATCGTCAGAGTCGCGGTAGCGATAACGTGATCACCAAGGCTGTTGCTGCCCACTACTTTCACGGTGACGAGGCCGTCGTCAACTCCCGTTACCTCACCGGTGAAGGTGACGGTGTCGTAGGCGTACCAGGGCACACCGAGTCGCAGTCCAATTGACTTGACGAACGCTGTCGGTCCGGCCCAGTCGGTGACATATCGCTGCACGAGGCCGGTGTCGGTAAGGATATTGACGAAGATGTCCTTGGATCCCTTGGCCTGAGCCTTATCGCGATCGTGGTGGACGTCCTGGTAATCGCGGGTGGCAATGGCGGTGGAGACGATGAATGTCGGGTCACCATAGAGCGAGAGTTCGGGCAGCTTGGTACCGACCTTGACTACTGGCGCCGTCACAGATCCGGCTCCCATGCGTACAGCGTCCACGCCGGGCCACTCTCCCCGGCGGGGAAGTCGATATACGTTGCGCGAACATCCATTCCGATCTCCACTTTCGCCGGGTCGATACCGCGCAACTCGCCGAGCATCCGCACACCCTCCTCAAGTTCGACCAGGGCGATCACAAAGGGCAGGGTCCTGCCAGGGACCTGCGGGGCGTGATGGACGACGAAGCTGAAGACCGTGCCCTTGCCGCTGGCGACGACGTAATCGGTCGGCACATCCTTGTCGTTCCACAGCGCCGGCGCCGGTGGGTGTTGCAGTGTCCCGTCGAGACGTTTCTGGATTCGCAACTCGTGGGCGTTGATGCCGTCCCAGAAGAACGCGGTGTCGCGTGATGCGGCGGGGCGGATCATCTGCTCGGGATCGAGGTCGGCCGGTACCGCTGAGACAGAGGGTGCAGAGTCCCGGGGCC
>CAIWCQ010000019.1 GCA_903911165.1 uncultured Actinomycetes bacterium
CAGCAGCACCAACACCAGCAGAACGAAAGCGACCACATCGCGCCACTGGGTGCCGAACAATGCCTGGCCGTAGTTCTCCATGATGCCCAGCAGAAGTCCGCCGAGCAGGGCACCGCGCAGGTTGCCGATGCCGCCGAGGACCGCGGCTGAGAAGGCCTTGATTCCCAGCAGGAAGCCGCCGGAGTAGATGACGCCCTGCGGTACCCGCAGCGTGTAGAGCACCGCGGCGGCACCGGCCAACATGCCGCCGATGAGGAATGTCGTGACAATGATCCGCTCCCGCGAGACCCCCATCAGAGTGGCGGTGGTGGGGTCCTGAGCTACCGCACGGATCCCGCGGCCGAACTTGGTGTGGTGCACGAACAGGTAGGTCAGTCGGGCGAGTATCAGCGCGGCGGTGATGATCACCAGTGTGACGTTGGTGACGGAGGCCCCGAAGATCTCAAATTGGGTCCGGGGCTGGACCAGGATGATCGGCTGCTGGGCATTGCTACCGCCGTAACCCTTGAGGATCTTCGGGAGCACGAAATGAACGAATTCCTGTAGTACGAAAGACATTCCGATGGCGGTGATCAGAAAGGTCAATGGCCGGGCGTTACGGCGCCGCAGCGGCCGATACGCGACGAACTCCAATCCGACTGCGGCAGAACCTGATACCGCCATGGCGAAGAGCATGGCTATACCCACGTAGAGCACGGTCAACCACACGCCACGGTTGTAGGCGTTCCCGCTGGGAGCGAAGCCCAGAATCATGTCGAAGCAGAAGTACGCCCCGAACATGCCCAGCATGAAGATTTCGGAGTGCGCGAAGTTGATCAGCCGCAGCACCCCGAACACCAGTGTGTAGCCCACCGCGACGAGCGCATAGATGGCGCCCCAGGCCAATCCGTCGATCGTCAACTGCCAGAAGCCTGTTCGCAGGTTGTCGACGTTGAAACCGATGTCGCCGGCAAGGCACGCGTACTGCCCGAGACACTCCTGGATCATCCGGTGCGGCTACTGAACCTTGTAGATCCAGATCAGGGTCGTGGTGAGTTCACCGGTATCGGTCCACTGGTACTTGCGCGCCACTCCCTGTCCGTCGTAGGCCTTGGCGAAGTCCAGCAGTGCTTGACGTGTGACGGCACCGGAGTCGATTCCCTTGGCCATGATGGTGCCCAGGTCGTAGCCCTCGGTGCTATAGGTGCCGGGGGCCTGACCGAACTTCGCGGAGTACTCGGCGGCGAATTCAGCCGACGCCGGACCGCAAGGGCAGGACAGCACCGCGTCCTTCGAGGACTCCCCCGCCTGCTTGACAAACTCCGGGTCCTTGGTGCCGTCGGCGGAGACAAACTTGCCGGCGAAGCCGGCGTCGCGCAACTGCTGCACGAGTGGCGCGGCCTCGGCGTAGTAGCCGCTGTAGAACACCGAATCCGGCGCCTCACCCTTGATCTGCGTGACGGCGGCGGAAAAGTCCTTGTCGCCCTTCTTGACCGAGATATTGCACCCGGACAACGCCACGTCTGCGAGGGTGTCCCGAACGGCTTTGGCCAGCCCGGTTCCGTAGTCGGTGCTGTCGTCGACGACACAGACCTTCTTGTCACCGAGGGTGTTCTTCATGTAGTTGGCGACCGAGGGTCCCTGCACGCCGTCATTGGCCAGGCCGCGCAGGAACGTCTTCCAACCCTGCTCCGACAATGTCACGTTGGTGGCCGATGCAGTGGCGGCGACCAGGCCGGCCTGATCGAACACCCCGCCGGTGGCTTTGGTCTCACCGGAGAACGCCGGGCCGACCAGTCCGATGATCGACGCATCGTCGACGATCTGCGGCGCGATGGCGGTGGCCTTCTGCGGATCGCCCTCGGTGTCAAAGGACTTGAGTCCGATCTGGCAGCCAGGGTTGGCTGCATTGTGCTTGTCGAGGGCCAGTTGCACACCGTTCTTGATGTTGATGCCGAGCGCGGCGTCCGGGCCGTTGAGGGCGCCGGCCATGGCGATCGTCACCGGTTCGCAGGTGGCCGTGCCGTCGCTGGCCGGATCCACCGGGGCAACAACGCCTTCGCCTTTGACCTCGGCACCGTTCTCATCGATCTGAACCTGCGCGACGATGTTCAGGTCGGTGGGTGCCGGAGCGGCACCCTCGGCAGAGGTGCCCTTCGCCGAGTCGCCGCTGGGGGCGGGTTGGCTGCATCCGGTGATTCCGGTCAACAACAGGACCGAGGTGCCTATCGCGATGACGTACCTCGAAGTCTCGGCGCGCATGTTTCCTCCTTCGTCTGGGTCTGGCACCTACTAGAAACCTGGGTAGAACCTTCGGTAGAACATAGCCAAGATCACCGAGAATCGCGTGACCGTCGGGGTTTAGCGAGCCGACGGATCGCGACTCGGGCCGTCAAAGGACTCCAGGACCACCTCGGCCACCCGTTTCATGCTGGTGCGCCGATCCATGGCGGCCCGCTGCATCCAACTGAACGCCTCGGGTTCGGTCATCGCGTGCCGGGCCTGAAGCAGGCCCTTGGCTCGTTCGACCAGTTTCCGGGTCTCCAAACGTTCACCGAGGTCTGCGACCTCGCGTTCGAGTTCGGTGATCTCGGCGAATCGGCTCAGCGCTACCTCGATCGCCGGGATCAGGTCGCTGATCGAGAACGGTTTGACCAGATAGGCCATCGCGCCGGCGTCGCGGGCCTTCTCGACCAGATCACGCTGGCTGAATGCGGTGAGGATGACGATCGGCGCGATCCGTTTGGCAGCGATCTCGGCCGCGGCGTCGATACCGTCGCGCCGCGGCATCTTGACATCCATGATCACCAGATCAGGACGCAGGGCCTCGGCGAGATCCACTGCCTCCTGGCCGTCGCCGGCCTCCCCGACCACCTGATATCCCTCATCACGCAGCATCTCGGCCAGATCCAGCCGGATCAACGCTTCGTCCTCAGCGATCACCACCCGGCGCGGTGGTGCTCCGGCGGGATCGGGGTCAGAGGCGGCGATGTGGTCGGTCATGGATTTATTGTGTCGCCACCGGCCAGCGCCACACCGGGCGGCATCCACTATCGTGAGGCGTCGCGAGCCGCCCTCGTATCCCAACTGGCAGAGGAAACGGATTCAAAACCCGTGCAGTGTGAGTTCGAATCTCACCGAGGGCACTTAACTAATGTTGACTTTCGGCACTGCTCAGAGGCGATAAGACGGGCGCTGAACGCGGCAGCGGACTTCGGTGAGGGCCGCGCCGGTCCTGGCGGATCGAGCGGGCATGGTTGGCATGATTGCAAAGGACACTCAGGCAACCCACGCCGGAACGGACGCTCAGTGAGTTCTTCACCGAAAGACGAGTCGCTCGACTCAATCAGCCACACGCTGGCCCAGGTAATGCGGCTTAGCGGGAGCCGGTCGATGTTCGCCCGGCAGGCGGCGGCAGCGGGAGTCGGCCTGACCCAGCCGGCCTACGTGTTGTTGCGCATCCTGATCGACGAGGGACCGCAGTCGATGGGTGCGCTGGCCCGCTCCGCACACATGGACGTCGGCATGGCGACCCGGCAGGTGAGCAGCCTCGTCGATGCGAAATTGGCGACGAGGGAGCCGGATCCGGCCGACGCCCGGGTGACGCTCATCGCAGTCACCAGGACCGGGCGACGAGTCGCCGGCTCTCTACAGGAGATCCGGCGCCGCCATTTGCATCGCGCCCTGTCGGGCTGGACGGGAGCCGAACTCGCCGAGTTCGACCGGCTACTGACCCGGTTCTTCGACGACTCTGTGGACACCCCGATCGACGACTGAGTCCTCAGCCGTCCCGCAAGGCGGCGATGCAAGCCCGCAGGGCCTCATCGTCGCCGGGATCCGCGATCGGCGGCAACTGGACACCGTCGGCCAGCCCCCCGTAGCGCGCTCGCAGGATCCCCGGCAGTTCGTCGTAGCGCCCCGATACCAGCAGGGTGTCGAGCACGTCGTCGGTCAACACGGTGGGCAGGTCGTCCCAGCGCTTTTCCTTGACCACCGCACGCAACCGGTCGGCGAGATCGATCAGACCCAGGCGCTCAAGCGCGGGCGTGTAGGCCGGCGTGGAATACAGGAAGGCGAGCAGTCCGCGTTGCCGCTCCCGCGCACGCGCGACCGCCGCCTCGTCGGTGCCGGTCGCCATCGCACAGGAGGCGATGATCGCCGGCGCCGCAGCGCGGTTCGCACTGGCCGCGCCGCGGGCGAGGGCCGGCTGGACGATGTCCCGCAGGTAGGCCGGGTCGGAGTTGGTGGAGTGGGTCACCACGCCGTAGGCCAGTTCGCCAGCCAGTTCACACATTCCGGCGTTCACGGCACCCAGCCAGACGGGCGGCGGGGCGACGCCATCGTCGGGGCCGGGATTGAAGTACGGCTGAAGCCGGGTCAGCTGGTAGCTCGGCCCCCGGAAGTCCAGCGGCCCGCCGGTACGAAAAGCAGTGAACAAGGCCTCCAGCGCACCGAGGTAGTCACGCATCCGGGATCGAGGTTCGCTCCACGGCATGCCGTAGCGGTCGCGGATGTTCTGCTTGATCTGGCTGCCCAGCCCGAGTTCGAAACGGCCGCCGGACATGACTGCCAGATCCCAGGCGGTGTAGGCCACCAGGGTGGGGCTGCGCACGAAGGCCAGGGTGATCGAAGTGCGGACCGTCATCGCGGTGGTGTGTTCCAGCGCGAGCAATGCCACCGCCAGCGAATCATGAATGGTTTCGGCGACATGCAGGCCGTCGAATCCCAACTGCTCGATACGTCGCGCATAATCGGCGACGTCGCGCAATGGCAGCCGGGGATCCATTCCCGAATAGACCTTCATCGAGCCCCACCCTAACATTTGGTTGACATTGTCAATATTATTGTCTTAGCCTTCGGCGATGG
>CAIWCQ010000020.1 GCA_903911165.1 uncultured Actinomycetes bacterium
CGTGAAATCAACACGCTGGCAAGCATTTTCACGACAGTGCGGATCGACGGACCAGACTATCGGCATCGAGGGCTGTCGCCCGCTCCGGTGCCGCTCACCGATGCTGAGGTGCGCATCCGGGCCGCGCAACTGCCCGGCGCAACCATCGACGATTTCGACGCTCTGTGCGCCCATCTGGCGACCATGCATCCCTCGCGTTACCTGACCCTGATCGAGGGGATTTCAGCCGTGCACATCACCGGCGTGCGGGAACTCGACGACCAGGGCGTGGCGCTGCGCCTGGTTGCGCTAACCGATCGGCTCTACGACGCCGGCATACCGGTGGTGTCTTCCGGGGCGAAACTGGACACGATCTTCTCCGAGGAGATGCTGACGGGCGGCTACCGCAAGAAATACCTGCGCGCGACCTCGCGACTGATGGCGCTGAGCAACGCCGAACCCGCGGCGACTTAGACCGGCGATGCGTCGCGGCAGGGGCGAACCATCACGAAGTCATCCTCCACGGCCGTGCCCAACCGGAACGTGCGCACACCGACGGTGCCGAAACCATGCTTGCGATAGAACCGTTGCGCGCGGTGGTTGCCCTGGTTGACCCCAAGCCACACGGCTCTCGCGCCGCGCCGCTCCGCCCAGTCGATCCCGGGTTGCATCAGAGCCGCCGCCGCCCCGCCGCCGTGACAGTGCGGCAGCACATACATCTTGGACAGTTCCACCGCGGGCTGTACGTCGATGCAGCTTGCAACGTCCGGATCGGTTCCGGTGCCATGAACCAGCATGGTGTAGCCGATGATTCGGTCGACATCGACTGCGGTGAGGATTACCCGGTCCGGTTCGGCGAGATACTCCGCGAACCGCTGCGGCGACAGCGTAGCCGCGATGAAGTCGTCGATGTCAGCAGTGGCCGCCGAGGGAGGGCAGGCAAGCGGGAACGTCACAGCGGCAACCTCGGCCAGTTCGATCAGGTTGCGGCCAGTGGCCGGCCTGACCTGCACCGGCATCTGTGCTCCTCATTCTTCAATCGGCCGGCCTCAATCCGGGCATCCTGCTTACGGCGCGGCAACCGAAAGACGGCGCTGTGCGCCGCTACAGTGCTGGTCAGTCGGTACATCGGAGGCGAAGCGTGATGAAGTCGAAGCATAGTAGGTTCTGGTGGTTGGTGAGTGCCGCCGTGCTCGGCCTCGGCGTCGTCGTTGTGGGTGGTCCCGCGGGATCGGCAGTCGCTGATCAGACCTGCCCCTTCGGTCAATTTGAGGACGCCACGACCCCGGGCTTTCAGTGCGTTGCGGTGTGTCCCTCCGGAACGCTGATCGATGGTGTGACGCGCACCTGTGTGTCCGCGCCGGGCCTGCCGCCGCCGGCACTTCCCTGACCTCGGCGCCTCTTTGGGCGGTCTCGCATACCGTCCGGCCTTGCGTTTCCTAGACTCGCATCATGGCAGGCCTGCAGAAATCCCAAGAACGGCTCGACATCGGCAAAATTGAGCGGCGCCCGGCGTCGGTCCCGCGGATGTTCCTCGATCGTGTTGCAGCCACGCCGGGCGCCGAGGCGTTCCGTTATCCGGCCGACGGTGGCTGGACCAGCGTTACCTGGCGGCAGGTCGGTGACCGGGTGTCGCTCATCGCCGCGGGCCTGATATCGCTGGGGATCAAGCCCGAGGAACGGGTCGCACTTGCGTCCGGCACCCGCTATGAGTGGGTCGTCGTCGACTTCGCGATCCTGGCCGCAGGAGCGGCTACCACCACCGTCTACCCGACCACCCATGCCGAGGATGTGGCCTTCATCGTCGCGAACTCCGGCAGCCGGATCGTCGTGGCCGAGGATCAGGTCCAGGTCGACAAACTCATCGCCTACCGGGCTGACCTTCCCGCCGTGGACAGGGTCGTTGTCATCGACGGTTCCGGCGACGGCGACTGGGTCATCACTCTCGACGAACTTGAGGTACTGGGTGCGCAGCTGCTCGCCGACGCACCGACCGCGGTGACGGATCGCGTCGACGCGATTCGTCCCGACCAGTTGGCCACGCTCATCTACACCTCGGGCACCACCGGTAAACCCAAGGGGGTGCGCCTGACTCAGGATTCGTGGACCTACACCGCCGCGGCGATGGATTCCCTTGGGGTGCTCTCGGAGAAAGATCTGAACTACGTGTGGCTACCCCTGGCGCACGCATTCGGAAAGGTGATGTTGGCGCTGCCGCTGGCGATTGGATTCCCGACCGTCATCGACGGCCGGGTCGACAAGATCGTCGAGAACCTGGCAGTGATCCGTCCGACCATCATGGGCGCGGTTCCGCGCATCTTCGAGAAGGTCCACGCCCGGGTCTCGGAGACGATGGCGAAGGAGACGGGTCTCAAGAAGCACCTGATCGACTGGGCGGTCAAGGTCGGGTTGGAGACGTCGCGCGTCAAGCAGTCCGGGCAACGGCCTTCGGCGTTCCTGGCGGCGCAGCACACACTTGCCGACCGGCTGGTGTTCGCGAAGATCAGGGACCGGTTCGGCGGACGGCTGCGCTTCTTCATCTCCGGTTCGGCAGCACTCGACCGCGATATCGCGCAGTGGTTCGACGCCATTGGTGTCGTGGTCTTGGAAGGCTACGGGCTGACGGAGACTTCGGCTGCCTCGACGTTGAATAGGCCAGGTGCCTATCGGTTCGGCACCGTCGGGTGGCCGTTGCCGCAGACCGAGGTCAAGATCGCCGACGACGGGGAGATCCTGATGAAGGGTCCCGGTGTGATGAACGGCTACCACGACCTGCCAGAGGCCACCGCCGAGGCGATTGACGCCGAGGGCTGGTTTTACACCGGGGACATCGGCGAACTCGATGCCGAGGGCTTCCTTCGGATCACCGATCGCAAAAAGGACATGTTCAAGACCTCCCAGGGCAAATACGTCGCGCCGTCGGCCATCTCGGCGAACTTCAAAGCCGTGTGCCCCTATGCCAGCGAGATCATCGTCTACGGCGAGGGAAAGCCGTATTGCGTGGCACTGGTCGGCCTGGAGGCCGAGGCGATCTCGGAATGGGCAGCCGACAACGGACTGGCCGGGTCGTCCTTCGCTGAGATCGCGCGTCACGACAAGACCCGCGAGATGATGAGTGGGTATATCGAACAACTCAACAAGCATCTCAACCGTTGGGAGCAGGTCAAACGGTTCTCGATCATCGACCGGGAACTCACCGTCGAAGCCGGCGATATGACCCCGAGCCTCAAACTCAAGCGCAAGTCGGTTGTGGACGGTTTTCACGACAGCATCGACCTGCTGTACGCCTGAGCACCGGGTCTTTCGGACTTCGGGTCGACGTCGTATCGTGTGTGACAGACGAGGTTGACGTGACTGATGGGAAGCGCGGGATGAAGCGGTACGTTGTCGCACCCCTGGTACTCGCCGCCGCGACGGTGGTGTGGCCCGGTGCCGCGCACGCTGATCCGATCCCGCCAGGACTGCAGACGCCGTGCCCGGCCGAACTCGTGGGCACCATGACGTTGCTTCCCGACGAGCAGACCTACGTGATCTGCCAGGAGGGCGCCGCCGGCTACGCATGGACGGCGGCGCCGGTGCCGTTCGAGCCGAACGACACCTGGCTCAGTTATGGTCCGGCGATCACCCTGCACGGGCAGGGTATGCGCAACCCGAATCTGTCGTCCGGGTGGTGGACGGCCACCCCGCAGGACGACGAGACCGAGTGCCGCGTGCAGCAGGAGACGGTGGTCGAAGCTGGAGTGCTGTCGCAACCTCAGGTGTCGCAGGCAGCGAAGGGCGAGCAGTTATCTGTGGAGATGCTGCCGAAACTGTTCTACGTGGAGCTTTCCGGGAACTGCCGCTGGGAACAGGACTAGGGCCGGGTTACGGCGCTGATCTCAGACCCTAAACCGGCTGGATCGGGTCAGCGGGTTAAGCCATCGGTGATCTGCTCGAAGACCACCAGATCGACCTTGCGGCGCAATTCAGCGATGCGGTCGGGATCGGGTGCGGCGACATTGACGAACGCCTGCAGCAGGGGTAGCAGGCGCGGCGGGTCGCTGGCCATCGCATCGGCGTACACGGCGGCGACCTTCATGGTGTTGCGTTCGGCGACGGCTTCGGCGAGTTCCAGCGCCGCAAGCCAGTCGCGAACCTCTGGGGCGATGTTCATATGCTCCACCCAATGATCGATTCAGTGAGGTTCGCGACGCTGGGCGTGATTGTGGGGGCGGGGACCGGGTCGCCCTCGTCTGCGCTGGATAAAACGGCGGTGCTGCCCACCATTTTTCAATGATCCACCCTGTCGCGGCGGAAGCGCGGTAACCGGAATCGGCGCGTCGCTGCCGGTTCTTGATTAACAGCAGTAGTGGTGGCTTCGGCCGCCGACTGCGTGCCCACGTGCCCCTAGGGCCATGAACGCCGCACCCCTAGGGAAGCGGACGAACTACTCAGGTTCGGGAGCCGAGTTAGATTTGCGGGATGCGTGCCCGTCCATTCGCCCAGGTCGACGTGTTCAGCGACGTTCCATTGCGGGGCAATCCGGTAGCCGTCGTCTTCGACGCCGACGGGCTCAGCACAGCCGCGATGCAAGCGTTCTGCGACTGGACCAACCTCAGCGAGGCGACGTTCCTGCTGCCGGCGACCGATCCGGCGGCCGACTACGCGGTGCGCATATTCAGCCCCGGCCGGGAGTTGCCCTTCGCTGGTCATCCCACGCTGGGTACCTGCCATGCCTGGCTGGAAGTGGGTGGCCGCCCGCACTCCGAGGGCACGGTCATTCAGGAGTGCGGGGCGGGTCTGGTGCGGGTCCGCTGCGACGGCGACGCCCTGGCGTTCGCCGCACCGCAACTGCGGCGCAGCGCCCCGCTGTTGCCGGAGCAACTTGACCGGGTCGTGGCCGCGCTGCAGGTGGCCCCGGAGGATGTGGTCGACCACCGGTGGTGCGACAACGGGCCGGGGTGGCGAGGGATTCTGCTGGGCTCGGCAGAGCAGGTGCTGGCGGTGCGACCCCGGTTAGACCTGATGGTCGGGCTCGACGTCGGCATCGCC
>CAIWCQ010000021.1 GCA_903911165.1 uncultured Actinomycetes bacterium
ACCACATCATCGCCGAACAGGTCCAGCAGTTGATGCATCTGGCCGGCATGAATGCCGCCGGAGGCCACCGGCATGACCTTGCGCAGGTCCGCCCAGTCCTGCTCGAAGTAGATACCGCGCTGAAGATCGACCTCGTTCTTCAACTCACGGCAGACGTTGTAGTAGCCCTGCACGGTCATCGGGTCGCCCTCGAGTTTGCCGACGGCGGTGCCGGCGTGGATTTGGTCGACGCCGGCCAGGCGCATCCACTTCGCAAAGACGCGGAAGGACACGCCGTGGCTCTTCTGCCGTGTGTAGGTGCCATGACCGGCGCGGTGCAGGTGCAGGATCATGTCGTTCTGTCGGCACCATTCCGACATCGACTGGATCGCGGTATAGCCGATCACCAGATCGATCATGACGATGACCGAGCCGAGCTCCTTGGCCAATTCGGAGCGGCGGTACATCTCCTCCATCGTGCCTGCGGTGACGTTGAGGTAGTGACCCTTGATCTCACCGGTCTCGGCCGCGGCCTTGTTCACCGCCTCCATGCAATAGAGGAAACGGTCTCGCCAGTGCATGAACGGCTGGCTATTGATGTTCTCGTCGTCCTTCATGAAGTCCAAGCCGCCCTTGAGGCCCTCGTAGACGACGCGGCCGTAGTTCTTCGCCGACAGCCCGAGCTTGGGCTTGGTGGTGGCGCCCAGCAGTGGCCGGCCGAACTTGTCGAGTCGCTCGCGCTCGATCACGATTCCGGTGGGCGGGCCCTTGTAGGTCTTCACGTAAGCCACCGGCATCCGCATATCCTCCAGCCGCGCTGCCTTAAGCGGCTTGAAGGAGAACACGTTGCCGATGATGGAGGCGGTGAGGTTGGCGATCGAACCCTCTTCGAAAAGAATCAGGTCGTAGGCGACGTAACAGAAATACTGGCCGGGATTATTCGGCACCGGCTCGACCTTGTAGGCCTTGGCCCGGTACTGGTCTGCCGCGGTCAGCCGATCCGTCCACACCACCGTCCAGGTGGCCGTGGAGCTCTCCCCGGCCACGGCCGCGGCGGCTTCGATGGGATCGACGCCTTCCTGCGGAGTGATCCGGAACAGCGCCAGGATGTCAGTGTCTTTGGGTTCATAGTCGCCGTCCCAGTAGCCCATCTGGGAGTACTTCAGCACGCCGGCTTTGTAGCGTTCCTTGCCCCTGATTTCGCTGGGCGTGGCATCCATCGTGGTGGTTCCTTTCGAAGCGACTGCTGCGAGCCGAGGCGGATCGCTGAGTGTAACCGTCAGAGTTGTGTGGTTTGGGGTCTCTTAACAGACCGTCAGGAAGTGCGCCGCTTACGCTCCACCAGCTGCAGGATCAGCGGAGTCAGGATCAATTGCATGGCGAGGTCAAGTTTGTTCCCGGGCATGACGATGGTGTTTGCCCGCGACATGAAAGAGTCGCCGATCATCGACAACAGGTACGGGAAGTCGATACCTCGGGGGTCGGCGAACCGGATAACCAACATCGACTCGTCCGGCGTCGGAATCCATCGCGCGACGAACGGGTTCGACGTGTCGACGACCGGCACCCGCTGGAAGTTGATGTGCGTTTCGGAGAACTGCGGCGTGATGTATCGGACATAGTCGGGCATGCGCCGCAAGATGGTGTCCATCACCGCTTCGGTCGAGTAACCCCGGCTGGCCCGGTCACGGTGGATCTTCTGAATCCACTCAAGGTTGATCACCGGTACCACACCGATTTTTAGATCGGCGTGTTTGGATAAATTTGCGGTATCGGTCACCGCGCAGCCGTGCAGCCCCTCGTAGAAGAGAAGGTCACTGGGTTCGAATTCACGCCACGGGCTGAACGTTCCGGCGGGTTGGCCGAACAGTTCGGCTTCCTGATCGTCGTGCATGTAGGTGCGGGTCCGGCCGCGACCGGTGCGTCCGTATTCCTCGAAAACCTCGGCCAGGATGTCGAGTTCGTTTGCCTCCGGATTGAAGTGGCTGAACTCACCGTTGCCCTTGGCCTCCTCCTCGGCGATGCGCGCCTTCATCGCCGCGCGGTCGTAGCGATGAAAGGCGTCACCCTCGATGTAGGCCGCTACCACATTCTCGCGCCGGAAGATCAGCTCGAAAATGGCCTTGACCGACGTGGTGCCGGCACCGGAGGAGCCGGTGATGGAGATGATGGGGTGTTGAGCCGACATCGACGAGCCCGCCTTCCTATTTCCTGAACAGTCCGCGCGAGCTGAACAACGGCGAGTGGATACCGGCGTGATCGATCCCGTCGTGGTACCGCACGACCTGGTTGACCTCACTGCTCGAACCAAACACCAGCGGGGTGCTCTGGTGCAGCGACAGGGGCACCTGCGGAAGAATCGGATTGACCCCGTCGGTGGCAAGGCCGCCGGCCTGCTGGATCAGCAACGCGATCGGGTTGGCCTGGTAAACCAGACGCAGTCGGCCGTGGGCGTATCCCCTGCGGCTGTCACTCGGGTAGAGAAACACTCCACCCCGCAGCAGGATCCGATAGGCCTCGGCAACCAACGATTCCGTCCAACGCATGGTGAAATCGCGCCCGTGCGGCCCCTCACTGCCGTTGAGGCAGTCATCGACGTAGTGCCGGATGGCACTTTCCCAATGCCGCTGATTGGAAATATCCACGGCGAATTCGTCTGTCTTACGTGGGATTTGGACTTCGACGTGCGACCGCAGGAACGCCCCGACCCGGGATCCGTAGACGAAGACATGAGTGCCCTGACCCAGGGTGATCGCCAACACCAGTCGCGGGCCGTAGCAGAAGAAGCCG
>CAIWCQ010000022.1 GCA_903911165.1 uncultured Actinomycetes bacterium
CGAACACCCGGGCAAACGCATCACCCACCGTGTCCTCGAGTTTGCGCTCGATGCGTTGAACCAGGCCCTTCTGGCTACTCATCTCACCGCCCGCCTCACCCGTCCTGTCGTGGCATTCGCTGAAGTGGCTGACCCCGCCGCGTGTCGCGCCGCCACTGTTGTTCACCTGCATGGTATCGGGACAGGAGCGCGCAGCGGCACCACTAGAACTCTGAGAATCCCGTCGGGGCAGGTCAGGGGCATGATCGGAGGGCCGTTAGGGGCGGTTTTCGCGGCCACTTGGGCCGGTCAGCGTGGCTGGGGGACGGGGCCGCCGCCGTGATAGGCTCCACCGGTTGTTTGGGCGAGTGGCGGAATGGCAGACGCGCTGGCTTCAGGTGCCAGTGTCCTTCGGGACGTGGGGGTTCAAGTCCCCCTTCGCCCACACACCTACCCCCGGGTCGGACCTTTGCGTCGCCGGCTCGGGTCCGGGACCCTTTCGGCTGAAACGTTTGCTAACCCTGCGCTCCCGGGTGTTAAGTGAAGGTTGGCTAGTTTCCCTTCGATGATTGGGCGGCCCGCCTGCCCGATGAACGAGCGTTTTCCGGCATCGGCGTGTTCGCCAAGGCGGTCGGTGCGCTGGCGCGCCGAATATCGAGGGAGACACTCGTGGTTCGCGCCGGGCGCGGGGTCCAACTCCGCGGGGTCCAATTCGCCGCGCTGCTGTTGATCGCCGTATTGCAGATGATCGCCGTATTGCAGATGACTGTCGGCCAGTCCTTCCCTACCGGCACTGCCGCGCTGGCGAAACTGAGGACCGGATACACCGAGGGGATCGAACTCCTCGCCTCGCAGGCGGCACTGATCATGAACGGGACCTTCGAACCGGTGGTCACCACTGAGTGGATCCGCCAGGTGATGTCGGGGTTCGTGACGCCTACCCTGGGTGAGGGGTACCTCGGCACCGCGATGACCACTCCTGAGGAATTCTGGCCGGTGACTGGATTGTTCAGCATGACCTTCGACAACTCGGTCCACACCGGTTACGAACTTCTCGATTCCCAGGTTCACCAGAACCTTTCCGAAAGTCCCCGAACTCCGGTGGCGGTATTCGGATACTCCCAGAGCGCGATCATCGCTTCCTTGGAAAAGCGAACACTGGCAACCGAATTCGCCGATCGTACCGATACTCCCCAGGTGTCGTTCGTCATGACCGGAAACCCGTATCGTCCCAACGGGGGTTTTCTGTCGAGGTTGCCGCTTCTGGCGAGGCTTCTCAATCCGTCGAGCCAGATGACTGCCTCTCCGACCGATACGGTCTTCGCGACCCACGATGTCGCTCGCCAGTACGACATGTGGGCGGACTTCCCCACCTATCCGCTGAACCTGCTCGCCGACATCAACGCGCTCTTCGGGCTGTTGAACCACTGGTATCTGCCGGCGTCGGTCAATCCCCTCCTCGGCAACCTCATCTCGACAGTCTCGCTGGACCCAGCGAGCCCGAATTACAACCCCGACACGTTGGTCCAGCACTATGGCGACACCACCTACTACACGATTCCGTCGGAACATCTGCCCATGCTCTATCCGCTGCGGTGGATCGGTCTGGGACCGCTGACCGACGTCATCGAGCCGACGCTGAAGGTCTTGGTGGAACTCGGCTACGACCGGAGCGCCGGGTACGGTCAGGTGGCCCGCGCGCGATTGTTCCCTTGTATCGACCCCGGGAAGCTCGCCCAGGATCTGGGCGCCGCCTTCGCCGAGGGCGGGACCGCCTTGCACGCACTGTTCACACCACCGGTGTCAGCGCCGGTGGGTGGAGGCGTGGCCGCCCCTGCCGCTGCGCAGGAACGCAGGCCGATCCCCGCCCGGCGCGCGTCCGGACCTGCCAAACCGGTGCGCAGCGCGGCGGCGGCTGAGGCTGAGGCTGAGGCTGAGGAGTCGCCCCAGTCGCGGCCGGCGTCAACGATGCCCCGCGAGCCCCGGCGGACCGGCCCGCGTCACTCGCCGTCGTCGAAAATCGCCACCGCGCGGGTCCAGCCTGCCGACGCCGCATGAATCTTCACCGGGAAGCAGGAGACCTCGAAACCGTCGGCCGGCAGTGACTCCAGGTTGTGCAGCTTCTCGATGTGGCAGTAGCCGATGTCGCGTCCGGCACGATGGCCCTCCCAGATGACCGATGGGTCGTGGTTTTGCGCGTAGCGCCGCGCGGTGTGGGAGAAGGGCGCGTCCCAACTCCAGGCGTCTGTTCCGGTCAATCGCACACCGCGCTCCAAGAGGTACAGCGTCGCCTCGCGGCCGATTCCGCACCCGGTGCTGACGTAGTCCGGTAGGCCGTAATGCGTTCCGGCGCTGGTGTTTACCAGCACGATCTCCAGTGGTGCCAATGTGTGGCCGATGCGCTCCAACTCCAGCTCCACGTCGGCGGCGGACACCACGTAGCCGTCCGGGAATCGGCGAAAGTCGAGCTTTACCGCGGGCTGCAGACACCATTCGAGCGGCACCTCGTCGATGGTGATGGCCCGCCGGCCCCCATCCACCGCGGCGGAATCCATCGTCGAGGCGTAATGGTAGGGCGCGTCGAGGTGCGTCCCGTTGTGGGTGGTGATCCGGACACGCTCGATCGCCCAGCCCTCCCCCGCCGGAAGATCATCGACTGTCGCGCCCGGGAAAAACGACACGACCTCCTCCGCCGTCTGGCGGTGGTTGTAGTAATCGATCTCAGGCAGATGCCCCGGCGGGTCCGAGTCGATCCCGGCCTGCAACGCAACCGAGAGGTCGACGAACCTCCGCCCCGTCATAGAGGCCAATGCTAGCCAGTGGTGTAATCGCCCCCATGGCCTCGGCAGCGCAGATTCCGGGAACGGCCGAGCAGGTCACTGCCGAGTGGCTGTCGGCGGTACTGAGCCGTCCCGGCAGTCCGGTCGCCGTGGCCACAGCCGAGATCACCCCGATCGGAACCGGCCAGACCGGCGCCACCTTCCGGGCCACGGTTCGCTACGAAAGTCCTCAGGTAGCGCTCCCGGACTCGTTCGTCGTTAAGCTGCCTGCCCAAGACGAGGCGGTGCGCGATCGGGTCGCCTTGAGTTACCGCTCCGAACACGCCTTCTACACCGAGGTGGCGGACACGGTCGCGGTGCCACTCCCCCGCTGCTATCACTGCGCCATCGCCGACGACGGCGCGCAGTTCGTCCTGTTGCTGGCCGATATGGCACCGGCGGTCCAAGGCGATCAGATTCTTGGGTGCAGCGTGACCGAGGCGCGACTGGGCGCCACGGCGTTGGCCGGACTGCACGGGCCCCGATGGTGCGACCCGGCCTGGTTGGACTTCACCGGCACCGTGATGCCGAAGCCGGATGAAGCCGGTGCCCGCGGACTGGGCGATATCACCAAACTCGCGGCACAGATCACCATTGACAAGCTCGGCGCGCGGATGAGCCCGGCTGACCGGGACACAGTGGTTGAGTCCGCCGACCTGATCGCCGACTGGCTGCTGGGCTCGCCTGACCGGTTCAGCCTGCTGCACGGCGACTACCGGATTGACAATCTGCTCTTCGACCCCGATCGCACCCGGGTGACCGTTGTGGATTGGCAGACCTTGGCGGTCGGGCTGCCCGCCCGAGACTTGGCCTACTTCGTCGCGACCAGCCTGCAGCCCGATGAGCGCGCCGATCACGAGCGAGGACTTGTCGACGCTTACCACCGTGCTTTATCCACCCACGGTGTTACGGGCTATGGCGCTGAAACCTGTTGGCAGGATTACCGTTTCGGCATGTTGCAGGTGCCACTGATTTCGACGCTGGGTTTTGCCTTCTCCGCTGAGACCGAACGCGGAGGCGAGATGATGCTGGCGATGATGAAGCGCGGCAGCCAGGCCATCAGGGATCTTGGAACGTTAGATCTAGTCCGCTCGGGCGTCTGAGGACGGTCCTTCGGGGTCGGGGGACAGGTCGGGGACGAAGTCGTCGGGGGCCAGTGGCGTTTCCGGTGAGCTCGCTGTGGACTGCGCAGCGACCGCCGACTGGAATCGGTCCGCGACCGCCCGCCCGCGTTCCCCGCGCCAGTCCCGCAACAACACCCCGATGCCCGCGACCGCCATGGCGATCACTCCGCCGGCGGCCCACACGCTGTTAGTGAGCAGTGCCACGACAAGCGCGACCGAGGCCGCGACCGCCAGCACCGCGACGACCCGCATCGCCACAGTCTGCTACCCCCCGGCCGTATCGCGGGGGTCCGACCGCCCGGCGCGTCCGGTGGGGGATCAGGTGGGGGATCCGCTGGGGGATCCGCTGGGGGATCCGCTGGGGGATGCGGTGGGGGATGCGGTAGCGGACCTCAGGCGGCGGTAGACGGCCGGACGGCAAGGGGCACGTGCACAACACCGGCGGCCACCGCAGTCGGCAGCGCTTCGGCTCGCGACAGCAGGTCCACGCTCTCCGGCAGCTCCCGGGGATTGATGACACCGTCGGCGATCTTGCGCAGCACCTCGCGAGCATGCGCGAGTTGATTCCGTTTGCGGTACTGCCCGCCGGGCAGTTTCACCCCGGCCCACACCCCGTATTCCTCTCCGGCTTCGACCGCCTGGCGGGCGCACTGACGCTGCTGAGCCAGCGGGCACCGCCGCAGGCAGATCGCGCGCGCCTTGGTGGCGGCCTGTTCGTATACGCGCGCCTTGGCTGCGCCGTCGCTGGCGTCGTCATCGGCGTAGCCGAACCACAGTTCAGGCTCGGTAGAACACGGTCGGTAGTCCATCTCGGTCTCCTTTTCGAGTTTCGGAGACAGAAGCGTATACGGTAAGCTCCGAACGTGCAATCAAAACATACACATAAACGTATACGACCCGTTCACTGTGTACGATTCGGTTATGGCGGAAACGCGACGGTGAGCCGGGAGACGGCGGGCGCGGCAATCCGGGCTCTGCGCGAGTCCCGGGACTGGTCGCTCGCGGAACTGGCGGCGGCCACCGGCGTCAGCACGATGGGCCTCAGCTATCTGGAGCGGGGTACCCGCAAGCCGCAGAAAAAGACCGTTCAACGCGTTGAGAACGGACTCGGACTGCCGCCGGGTACCTACGCACGGCTGGTCGTGGCCGACGATCCGGACGTCGAACTGGCCCAGCTTCTGGAG
>CAIWCQ010000023.1 GCA_903911165.1 uncultured Actinomycetes bacterium
AACGGTGGTGGCGGTGGCGGCAGGACCGGCACGGTGATCGGGGGCAAGCCCGGGATTTCGATGATGTTTACGTCTGGGGCCGGAGGCGGGGCGTCAACCGGTGGAGGTGGCGGCGGTGGCGGCAAGGGGAGTTCGTTGTATGTATCGCTGTAGTTGTTGTTGTAGTCGGGGTAATACTGCGGCGCCGGGGCGCGATACACCGGCGGAGGCGGTGCCGGGGCGATGCCATTGCTTGTGGTGATCGTGATGACCGAGCCGGGAAGGACCTGGCCGGATGGACTGGTGCCCACCACGGTTCCTCTCGACGCGGTGCTGTTGACCGAAGACGGTTGATCCGATACCCGAAATCCCGCGTCCTTGACGCGCTGCCGTGCGGCGTCGAGATTCAGCCCCACCACGACCGGCACTGACTTGCCCGGAGCGCCGTTGAGGTAGCGGGGATCGGTGGGCGGCAACGTCACCGGACCGAAACTGGTGGCTATCGGACTCATTGCCCGGAACCAGGTTTGGGCCGGTGATGTTCCGCCGTAGAGGTTCCCGCTACCGCCGCACTTGCGGAGCGGGAAGGCGCACAGGGCGGAGGGTTTCGGGGAGTCGTCGAACACATAGCTGGCCGCAGCCAACTGGTTGGTGTAGCCGAGGAATGCCGATGACCGGTGGGATTCGGTGGTGCCGGTTTTCCCGGCCATCGGCAGACCCCAGCCGACCGAACCTGCTGCGGCGGTGCCGGTGCCCATCGTGGTGTCTTTGGCCAGCGCATGGGTCAGCGTGTTGGCTAATCCCTCCGGGACCACCTGTTCACACCTGGCTGTCGGAACATCGATCTCCGCGCCGTTGCGATCCAGCACCGCCTCGATGGGAGTCGGCGGGCACCACATGCCGCCCGAGGCCAACGTGGCCGCCACATTCGACAGCTCGAGGGCGTTGACCTCAAAGGGTCCGAGGGTGAAGGAGCCGATGTTCTCCCGTTTGACGTAATCGGCAAGGCTCTCGTCACCTTTCGGTACGTAAGCCCGCGCGGTGCCCGGGTTGGCGTAGGAGCGCATGCCCAGGCGCACCGCCATGTCGACGGTGCGCGGAACGCCGACCTGCTGGATCAGTTTCGCGAACGCGGTGTTCGGCGACAGTGCGAGGGCGTCAGTCATGCTCATCGGGCTGCGGTAGCCGGCGGCGTTGCGCACACACCACGTCTTGGGTGGGCACCCCTTGGTGGCACTGTCGCCCAGTCCCGTGCCCTGGAAGCTCGGCGGAACATCGAGCATCGCGTTGATGCCCATTCCCATGTCCAGCGCGGCGGCGCTGGTGAAGATCTTGAAGATCGATCCCGCGCCGTCACCGACGAGGGTGAATGGCTGCGGTTGCACGGTCTGACCGGCCTCGAGTTTGAGTCCGTACCCGCGGTTGTCACCCATTGCCAGCACCCGGTGCGCGTCCTTGCCCGGCCGGATCACGCTCATCACGCTGGCAACGCTGTCCAGCGTGGGAGCCGCGACGGAGTTGATCGCCTGCTTAACGCTGGACTGCACCTTCGGATCAAGAGTCGTCTTGATCAGATAGCCGTTGCGGGCGACGTCTTCCTTACTGATACCCGCTTGCGCCAGGTATTCCAGTGCGTAATCACAGAAGAAGGCGCGATCCCCCGCTGCGATGCAGCCCTGTGGAAGCGAATTCGGTTGCGGCAGAACGCCCAACGATTGTTCTCGCGCGGCGCGAAGCTCGTCGGCGTGTTCGGGCAGATTCTCGATCATGGTGTCGAGCACCAGGTTGCGACGATCCAGGGCGCCCTGCGGATTGGTGTAGGGGTTCAGCGAGCTGGTGGACTGCACCAGACCGGCCAGTAACGCCGACTGCTGCCAGTTTAGTCCCACCGCGTCGATTCCGAAGTAGGTGCGGGCGGCATCTTGAATGCCGTAGGCGCCGTTGCCGAACGGAATGAGGTTCAGGTAGCGGGTCAGGATCTCGGACTTGGCGAGCGCTTTACTCAATGCCAGAGCCGTTCGGATCTCCCGCAGTTTGCGCGTTGGTGTCGTCGCCACCGCGGCCTGCCGCTGGGCGTCGGTCTGAGCATTGATCAGCAGGTTGAAGTTTTTGACGTACTGCTGCTCGATGGTGGATCCGCCGCGCGTGTCTCCGGCGCCTTTGAGGAAGCCCGCCAGACCGGTGAGGGTGCCCTGGAGGTCGACGCCGTTGTGATCGGCGAAGCGCTTGTCTTCGATGGACACGATCGCCAGTTTCATGCTGTCGGCGATCCGATTGGTGGGAACCTCCCAGCGGCGCTGGGAGTAGATCCAGGCGATCGGGCTTCCGGTCGCGTCGAGCATCGTCGAGACGGCCGG
>CAIWCQ010000024.1 GCA_903911165.1 uncultured Actinomycetes bacterium
GATCGTGAATGGCTGGCAACAGGGCTGGGTGGTGCCGGCCGGTGCGACGGGAACGATCACCCTGGGGTTCGCATCCAACGGCCCTTACCGCGTGGGCTTGGTCGGCGGTCTCGCGCTGCTGCCACTGCTGCTGCTGCTGGCGCTGGTGCCACCGCGTCGACCGGAGGCGGCCGAACCTGCAGCCGCACCCTGGTCGCCCGGCGCGCTGGCCGGTGTGGGGTTGATGGCTGCCGGCGCGGCGATCGCGGGCGTGGGCGGGGCCGTGGTGTTCGGCGCGGCACTTCTGGGCACCCGACTCCTGCGCCGGCGCCAGGGAGTGCTCGATCGGCTGACGCTGGCGGTGGCCCCGGCCGGGCTGATCCTGGCCGGCGCCCTAATCGCGCGTTATCCGTGGCGCTCAGTCGACGGCTACATCGGTTACTCTGCCTGGGTTCAGCTACCTGCGCTCATCGCCGTCGCCGCGCTGGCCGTCTCAGCACTTGAAAACGATACCGCCGCAAAGCCTTCGACGTAGTGTGCGTCACATGACGCAGCGTGCCGAAGTGGAGACCGTCGGGGGTCGGATCGCGACCGGCGATCTCGGAGTCACGCTGATGCACGAGCACGTTTTCGTACTCTCCCCGGAGATCATGGCCAACTACCCCGAGGGCTGGGGCGATGAGCAGGCCCGCGAGGATTCTGCCGTCGACAAGCTCAACGCACTCAAGGCCATCGGGGTGGACACCATCGTGGATCCCACCGTGATCGGCCTGGGCCGCTACATCCCGCGCATCCTGCGGGTCGCCGCCCGCACCGATCTGCAGATCGTGGTGGCGACCGGCATCTACACCTACAACGAAGCGCCGATGTACTTCCACTTCACCGGACCGGGGACCGCACTCGGCGGGGTGGAGACCATGACCGAGTTATTCGTGCGCGATATCACCGAGGGCATCGCTGACACCGGCGTCAAGGCGGCGATCCTCAAATGCGCGACCGACGCTCACGGCCTCACCCCCGGTGTCGAGCGAGTATTGCGCGCGGTCGCGGCGGCGCATCGGGCAACCGGGGTTCCGATCACCACCCACACCCACGCTCATTCCCGGCGAGGGCTCGATCAACAGCGCATCTTCGCCGAAGAAGGTGTGGACCTCAGCCGGGTCATCATCGGCCACAGCGGTGACACCACCGACGTCGACTATCTGGAGGAACTGATCACCGCCGGGTCCTATCTGGGCATGGACCGGTTCGGCGTGGACAACATCCTCAGCTTCGACGACCGGGTCGATATCGTCGCCCGCATGTGTGAACGCGGCCACGCCGACAAGATGGTGCTGGCCCACGACGCGTCCTGCTACATCGATTGGCTGCCAGAGGCCGCACTGCCGGTGGTCCTGCCGAACTGGCACTATCTGCACATCCACAACGACGTACTGCCGGCACTACGGAAGCGCGGAGTCACCGAGGAGCAGATCACCACCATGCTGGTCGACAATCCGCGCGACGTCTTCTCCCACCGGGGCGGCTACTAATGGAGGTCGACGAGGTACCGGCGATCGGAACCCAGATCAGTCGCCTTGCCGCCGAGGCACCCGAGGCTGCGGCACTGAGCCACGAGGGCCGGACCCTCACCCGGCGACAGTTGGATTCGACGACCAACCGCCTGGCCCGCGCGTATGCCGAACTAGGCGTGCGCCGGGGAGACTACGTCACCATCGCCGTGCCGAACTCGATCGAATGGGTTCAGGCGGTGGTGGCGGTCTGGAAGCTGGGCGCGATTCCGCAGCCGTTATCGTCGCGGCTTCCCGACTCCGAATACGCCGCCCTGCTGGACCTCACGCCGCGCGCGCTGGTGGTCGGCCGGCCCGATCCGCGCGGAGTGGTCCGTGCGGTGCCCGGCGATTTCGATCCGGGTGACGTCTCGGATGCCCCGCTGCCGGAGGTGGTTTCGCCATCGCTGAAGTCAATGGCATCCGGCGGCAGTACCGGCCGACCGAAGTTGATCGAGGCCGGCGGTGACAGCCGCTTCCAGGGTGGCCTGGTGGCGGCGATGATGGGCAACGAGGCGAACGACACCCAGTTGGTGTCGGTGCCGTTGAGTCACAACACCGGCTTCACGTCAGCCACCATAGCGTTGGCGACGGGCCAGCACCTGGTGCTGATGAGCCGATTCGATCCGGCCGAATTTCTGCGATTGGTCTCCGAGTACCGGGTGAACTACCTGGCGACCGTGCCGACGATCATGCAACGGTTGCTTCCCGTCTACCGCGCCGATCCGCAAGCCTACGATCTGACGTCGGTGCGGCGTTGGTGGCACCTGGCCGCGCCCTGCCCGCCGGCGATCAAGGAAGCCTGGATTGACATCCTCGGTCCGGAAGTGGTGTGGGAGCTCTACGGCGGCACCGAACTTCAGGCGTTGACGTTCATCAGCGGCACCGAGTGGCTCGACCATCGAGGCTCGGTCGGCCGGGTGGTGTCCGGAGAGATGAAGGTTCTCGACGACGACGGTGAGCAGTGCCCGCCGGGGGTGGTCGGGGAGATCTACATGCGGCCCCGGCCCGGGAGTCAACCCACCTATCGCTACATCGGCAGCATCGCCAAAAATCGTGACGGCTGGGACTCCCTGGGCGATCTGGGCTGGTTCGACGCGCAGAGCTATCTGTACCTGGCAGACCGCCGGGTGGACATGTTCACCGTAGGTGGGCGCAACGTCTACCCGGCCGAGATCGAGAACGCCCTGGCCGAGCATCCTGCCGTGCTGTCGTGTCTGGTGGTCGGCGTGCCGCATGAAGACCTCGGTCAGGTTCCGCACGCGCTGGTGCACGCCGAATCTACCGACCTCGACGAGACCGAGGTCGCGGCCTTTGTGGCACAGCGACTCGCGGCCTACAAGGTCCCGCGCAGTGTGGAGTTCGTCGACACCCCATTGCGAGACGATGCGGGCAAGGCCCGCCGTACCGAAGTACGCGACGAAGTCATCGCGCGACGGCAGGCTCCGGGTTGTCAGTAACCGAACTGTCCAGCGGTGGCGGTGCTGCGCCGTCCGACGCGCTGCGCCGGTACTCCCAGCGGCGCAACGCATTCCGGCAGGGTGACTCGATCAACGCGTAACTGACCGCGGCCATGGCGTAGCCGAGCAGCAGAGTCAGGATCAGAACGACCACAATGTCGCCGTTGAACATGAACGTGCCCACCATCGGAAAAACCATTACCAGTGCCGCGAGGTGCCAGACGAACAGGCCGTAGGACCACCGGCCCAGCACCACCATGACCGGGCTGCCCAGAATCCGGTGCGGGGTGTCGGGGCGGTCGAGCACCAACGGAGCCAGCAGTGCCGCGGCGACGATGGCGCCCATCAGCGTCCGCACCACGAACTGCCCAAGCGTGGCCGGCACCAGATTCTCCGGCCCGGCCAGCGGCGATGCCGACACCAGGTAGGCCACCAGAGCGATCCCGTAAATCGTCCACGGGTTGCGGGCCAGTCGGTGCGGCCATCCGACGTCGCTGACCGTCCATTCCGCCAACAGCATTCCGGCCGCGAACCACGACGCATACGCCGGCGGCCAGTTGAGGAAGTTCACCCCGACCGCCGTGTGGATCGGCAGCAGTCCCCAACCGAGGCTGGCCACCGCGACCACCGTGATCACCGGCACCCGAGCCCGTACCGGAAGCCGGTAGGCGAGCGCCGCCAGGATCGGTAGGGCCAGGTAGAAGCTGACCTCAACCGACAGGCTCCACATCTGGGTCAACCCGGCCGTCAAGGTCAGTGGCACGTACACCTGGGTCAGGGTCAGATTGGCCAGCCACACGGTGGGACTGGCGTGGTTGGCCTCGGGGAGCAACGTCAGGATCACCACGACGGCAAACAGGTAGCCGGGCATGATCCGCACCAACCGCGACCGCAGGTAATGACCGGTGGCCGGCCGGTGCCGCAATCGGCGGGCGGCCGCCGCGTGCCCACGCCACAGCAAAAAGCCCGACAGCGCGAAGAACACCGCCACGGCCAGATCGAACCGGTGCAGCAACCGGCCCACCACCCCGCCGGAGGTACCGGTCTGGAACGCGACATGGGTGAGGACCACGCCCATGGCCGCACAGGCCCGCATCCCCTCGACGGCAGGCAGGAACGCCCGGGTACCACCGACCCGACCGGCATCACCGACTACCCGACCGGCTTTCACGGCTACCAGTGTGCTCGCGGACCCCTCGGCGGCGATAGCGGGTGCGGCGGAATCCCTCCGGCACCGGGCTTAAGCCGGGTACCTGCTGTTAGGGTCAATCCGATTTGCAGGACAGCCACACTGACAGCGCGAGGAGGCCCGGGCAGCGTGAACCGCGCAAGCATGTTGCGTCTGGCGGCGCTGGCCATCATGAGTCTCGGGGCCGCCCTGTTGACCGCCGGCGTGCTGCTCACCACCTATACCGCGGGCAAGATCGCCAAAATTCCGCTCTCGATCGATGAGACGCTGATCAGCAGTGGCACCGGGGCGGCCCTCGACCCGGCTTCGCTGTCGGGAACCCGGTTCGTCGTCGACCAGAACGTCCCCCTGGTCTCCCAGCAGGCGGTCACCGTCGAAACCCCCGCCAATGCCCAGGTGATCACCCTTCAGGTGGGCACCTCCGTCCGGCGCACCGACCGACAGGCGGACAACGGCTTGCTCCTGGCGATGGTCGACACCGCGACACTCGACCGCAGCACTGCCGAGGCGGTGTCCGACGACGAACGCCCCGGTGGTTCGGTGCAGAAGCCGCGCACCATCGAAGACGATCGACCGTCGACCAACATTGCACTTCCGCATGAGGGGTTGACGTTCCGGTTTCCGTTCAACACCGAGAAGCAGTCATATCCCTTCTTCGATGCGATCGCCCAGCGACCGTTCGACGCCAACTACGACGGCGAAGACGACGTGAACGGATTGACCACCTATCGGTTCACCCAGAACGTCGGCTACGACGCCGACGGGAAACTCGTCGAACCGATCAAGTACGCCTCGCTCTACGACAGGAACGAGGACGGCGAGGTCACCGCGCGAGCCGAGCTATGGGGATTGCCGGGTGACCCCTACGAGCCGGTCACCATGACGCGGTATTACGCCGCCCAGCGCACCTTCTGGGTGGACCCGGTGACGGGAACGGTGGTCAAGGCCACCGAACGCGCCAACCACTACTACGCCCGGGAGGCGCTCAACCCCGAGATGGCGTTGGCCGACTACACGGTGACCTCCACCGAGCAGACGGTCGAGTCCCTAGTGGCCGGAGCGCGCAACGAACGCGACCGGGTGGCGCTGTGGTCCCGAGTCCTGCCGATCAGCCTGGCCGCCACCGGACTCGTCTTGCTGATCGGCGCAACCCTGCTGGGCGCGTTCAGCCTGCGTATCGAGTCCGCCCTGGCCGAACACGGTGAGGCCGACATCGCGCTGGGAATTTTCGGAAAGGACGAGACCGGTCCGATGCCCGCCGCTTCGGCGCCGACCGAGAAGATCCCCACCCGGCGACCGGAGCCCCCGCCCGCGCAGCGGTGACGGCAATCCGGCACATGCCGCGCTGGGCGGTACCCGCCTACGCGCTGCTGTTGACGCTCGCGGTGACGGCGCCCCTACTGGCGCCGGGATACCTACTGTTGCGTGACGCTGTATCCACGCCGCGTTCCTACCTCTCCGACTCCGCTCTCGGCCTCGGCGACTCCGCGCCACGCGCTGTTCCGCAGGACTTCGCCATCGCCGTCATGTCGGCAGGCATCGACGGCGGTGTGGTGGTCAAGGCAGCGCTGATCGCCGCACTGTTCCTCGCCGGTTGGGGGGCGGCCCGATTGGCCGGGCAGGTGCTGCCCGAGGCAGGCATGGCCGGCCAATTCGTCGCCGCCACGGTGGCGGTGTGGAATCCCTATGTCGCCGAGCGATTGCTGCAGGGTCATTGGAGTCTGTTGTTGGCCTATGGCTGCCTGCCGTGGGTGGCGGCCGCCGTTCGGCAAGTGCGGGCCGGCCCCGCGGACCGCCGAGGGTGGGCGGCGGCGGTGTTCTGGATCGCCCTGGCCGGCCTGACACCGACCGGACTGATGCTGGCAGCCACGGTGGCTGCGGTGTGTCTCGCGGTTCCCGGTTCCGGTGTCGGCCGGACGCGCGCCGGCGCCGTGCTGCTGCTCATCGCCGTGGCGGCGGCCCTTCCGTGGCTGACCGCATCGTTTCTCGGGTCCGCACTGGCCGCTTCGCAGTCTGCGGGCCTGGCTCCGTTCGCGGCCCGCGCCGAACCGGGACTCGGCACCCTGGGCAGCCTGGCCGGCCTGGGTGGGATCTGGAACGCCGAAGCGGTACCTGGTTCGCGGACAACGGGATTCGCTCTGGTGGCGACGCTGGTGTTGCTCGCGGTGGTGACGTGCGGGTTACCGGCGCTGCTGCGTCGGCGTCCGGTGGAACCGCTGCTGATTCTGGCGGCGGTGACCCTGCTGACGGTGGCGGCGATGGCCACCGGCCCGGGCCTGACGGTGCTGCGCTCAGCCGTCGAGGTGGTTCCCGGCCTGGCCGTGCTGCGCGACGGCCAGAAGTGGATGGCGTTGGCGATGCCGGCCTACGCACTGGCCGGTGCGGGGGCGGTGGTGACGCTGCGGCGCCTGGTCCGTCCTGGTCTGGGGGCCGTCGCCTGCGCCGCCGCGATAATCGCAGTGTTACCCGACCTCGCCTGGGGAGTGGGCGCGCAACTCACGCCCGTGCGCTACCCCGACGCGTGGTCGGCGGTGGCGGCCCGGATCAACGCCGACCCGCAGGATGTCGCGGTGCTGCCGGAGGCGACGATGCGGCGATTCGACTGGGCAGGACCGGCGCCGGTGCTCGACCCGCTTCCGCGGTGGGTTCGCGCCGACGTGCTGTCCACCGGCGACCTCGTCGTCTCCGGGCGCACCGTGCCGGGTGAGGGAAATCGCGCCCGGGAGGTGCAACGGATGCTCGCCGCCGGGGCTGATCGCGCGACACTGGCCGCAGCCGGTGTGGGCTGGGTGGTCAGCGAAACCGGCACTGAGGCCGTTCCGGGGCTGAACGCCGACTACGCCGACAACGATCTGACGCTCTATCGCATCGGTGGGGTGGATCGTCCGGTGCCGCACTGGAAACGGATCGCGGTGATCGTTGCCCACCTGGTCTGGACCGCCATGCTCGTCGGTAGCGCAGCGGTGCTGGCGGCGGCGAGTGCCCGGCGGGGCTCTCAGTCCTGAGGGTGTCCGTGGCGACGGCGATAGTCCTCATCCAGCTGGGCATCGCGCCGGCGGTCCTCGGCGTCGACGAGATCGGGATCAAGACCATGCTGACGGAGTCGATACGTTCGCCAGACCTTGTCCAGCGCGTGGGCGAAGTAGACGAAGGGCAGCAGCAGCAGCGTCGACATGGCCAGATGCATTCCGAGGGTGGCCGGTATCAGCCAGAGGGGAGCGATGACGAACAGCGCCGGAATCGTGACGCGGACCAGGTTTCGCCTGCGCGCACCCTTGCCGGCGAGATCGTGACGCACCCAGTCGTCGTACGCCGGGGGCAGCACCGCGCCGTAGCAGTAGCGGAGGTACTGCAGCAGACCCGGACGAATAGCGTCGGTGGGACTTGTCGCCATGGTGGCTAGACCACTCCGCTGACCCGGCAACCGGCGTGCACCGATTCCAGCACACCGTGCATTGCCGTCGCACTCTGCGACCACGAGAACTCACCGCTGCGCGCCGCGGCCTTCGCGCCGAGTTCGTCGCGCAAGACTGGATCACCCAGCAGGCACTCCAGGGAGTCCACCAACTCGTCGTAGTCGTCGACCAACAGTCCGGTCACACCGTCGATCACCGAGTCGGTCAGGCCGCCGGACGAGCGATAGCCGAGGGTGGGGACTCCGTGCTGGGCGGCTTCGATGACCGCCAGCCCCCAGCCTTCCTTGCGTGAGGGCAGCACGTGCGCCCAGCTACGTTGCAGCACAGCGTGTTTGGTGGCGTCGTCGACATGCCCGTGGAAGGTGACGGCATCGGAGATACCCAGCTGCTCGGTGTGTTCGACCAGGCGCTGCCGCCACCATCCGCCGCCGACGACGTCGAGGTGCAGGTCCGGTATCCGGCTGCGCAACGCCGCGACCGCCTCGAGTGCGTCCTCGATCTGCTTATGCGGCACCAGTCGGGACAGCACCACCACGCGCGGCGTCGCCGAACGCCGCCCGAGCAGAGTGTCCGGCGGGGCTTCGTCAAGGCCGTTGCGGACCACCGCGACCCGGGCCGGGTCGATCCCGAGGTCGGTGAGATCACGCGCCGAGGGCAGCGAGACCGTGACGTACTGATTGTTGCGGTGCAGTCGAGGCGAGAGTCGCGATTCGACGAACCAGCCGAACCGGGCCAGGAAACGGCCGGCGACCGGCCACTGCTCGCGATGACAGTGATGCACCAGCACTACGACGCGGCGACCGAAGGCCAGTCGTGCCAGGAACGGCAGTCCGTTCTGGCTGTCGATCACCACATCGGGCCGGACGCTACGCAGCGGACCGAGGCCGAGTCGCGCGGCAACCATCGCCAAGCCCGCCCAGATATAGACGCTGTAGTGGCCACCGCCGCGGCTGATGCGGACGCCGTCGCACATCTCCCGTCGCGGGGCGCCGGAATAGCGGGCGGTACGCAACGTGACGTCGATTCCCGATTGGGCAAGCAGCGCACCGATGCGCTGCAGGTAGGTCTCGCTGCCCCCGCCCTGGGGGTGGCCGGTATCGCGCCAGCACAGCAGCAGCACCGAGCGGACGGGGGCGGGCATCCGGCCAGCTTATATCTGGCAAGGTAAGCGCCGATGGCCGTCACCGACCTGTTCGCCCGGCGGGCAACCCTGGCCCGGTCGACGCGTCTGCTCGGGCAATTCCGGTACGAGCAGAGCGACCCGGGCCTTTTTTACGGCGCACTGGCCGCCGACACTGAGGCAATGGTCGCCGACCTGTGGCGGGTCGCCCACCCGCCAGGCCACCGGGGGTGCACCGTCCTGGACGTCGGCGGCGGCCCCGGTTACTTCGCGCGGACGTTCACCGATGCGGGCTGGACCTACGTCGGCGTCGAACCCGACCCCGCTGAGATGCACACCGCCGGTGACGTCGGCCGCGGCGGGCCGGGGACCTTCGTGCGGGCCTCCGGGTTGGCTCTGCCGTTTGCCGACCACAGCGTCGACGTGTGCCTGTCGTCCAATGTCGCCGAGCACGTGTCACGACCCTGGCAACTGGGCGCCGAGATGCTTCGGGTCACCCGGCCCGGCGGCCTGGCGATCCTGTCCTACACCGTGTGGCTGGGGCCCTTCGGTGGCCACGAGACCGGCCTGTGGCATTACCTCGGCGGCGCGCGCGCGGCCCAGCGGTACACCCGCCGCCACGGCCGTCGGCCCAAGAACGACTACGGGTCGTCACTGTTCAACGTGTCGGCGGCCGAGGGACTGAGATGGGCCGCATCCACCGGCGCACTGGTCGCCGCATTCCCCCGCTACCACCCCCGATGGGCGTGGTGGCTGACCGCGGTGCCCGGTGTGCGGGAGTTTTTGGTGAGCAACCTGGTGCTGGTGCTGCGCTCACCGACGACCGATGACTGAAACAGGTTCTCGTCGGCGCTTCGGATCGGTAATGTGGCCCGCATGACGCAGACCGCTTACAAGACTGAGTACGACAAGTTGTTCATCGGTGGCAAGTGGGTCGAGCCATCGACCGCCGATGTCATCGAGGTGCATTCGCCGGCCACCGGGGAGTACGTCGGCAAGGTGCCGATGGCCGCCGCCGCCGATGTCGACGCCGCCTGTGCCGCGGCCCGCAAGGCGTTCGATGAGGGCCCGTGGCCGCGGATGACGCCGCAGGAACGTCAGGCGGTGATCGGCAACGCGGTCAAACTGATCGAGGATCGCGACGACCTCTTCAAGTTTCTGCTCAAGGCCGAGACCGGCCAACCGCAGATGATCGTCGACATGATGCAGTACGGGGCCGCCATCTCGGGCCTGCAGTACTACTCCACGGCCGCGGACAAGTTCACCTGGTCGGACATCCGCGACGGGATCTATGGCCAGACCCTGGTGCTGCGCGAGCCCATCGGCGTCGTCGGTGCGGTGGCGGCCTGGAACGTCCCACTGTTCCTGGCGTGCAACAAGCTTGGCCCGGCACTGCTCGCGGGCTGCACCATGGTGCTCAAGCCCGCCGCCGAGACCCCACTGAGCGTCAACGCACTCGCGGAGGTATTCGCCGAAGCCGGTCTTCCCGAAGGCGTGCTGTCGGTGGTGCCCGGTGGTGCCGAGACCGGACGCGCACTGACCGCCAATCCCCTGGTGGACAAGTACACCTTCACCGGCAGTTCCGCGGTCGGCAAGGAGGTCGGCAAGTTGGCCGCCGAGAAACTCAAGCCGTGCACGCTGGAACTGGGTGGCAAGTCGGCAGCGATCATCCTTGAGGACGCCGACATCGACTCCACTCTGCCGATGCTGCTGTTCGCCGGCTTGATGAACTCCGGTCAGGCCTGCGTGGCGCAGACCCGGATCCTGGCACCGCGGTCACGCTACGAGGAGATCGTCACCAAGCTCGCTGCTGCGGTGGAGGCGATGCCGGTGGGTCTGCCCGACGACCCGGGTGCTTTCATCGGGCCGCTGATCACCGAGAAGCAGCGTGAACGCGTCGAGGGCTACATCAAGAAGGGTCAGGAGGAGGGCGCGCGACTGGTCACCGGTGGCGGGCGCCCCGAAGGCCTCGACAGCGGTTACTTCGTGTCGCCGACGGTCTTCGCCGACGTCGACAACTCCATGACCATCGCCCAGGAGGAGATCTTCGGGCCGGTGCTGTCGGTGATCCCCTATGACACCGAGGAGGACGCGATTCGGATCGCCAACGATTCGGCCTACGGCCTGGCCGGCAGCGTGTGGACGACCGACAACGACAAGGCGATGCAGATCGCCTCGCGCATCCGCACCGGCACCTACGCGGTGAATATGTACGCCTTCGATCCGGGCGCGCCGTTCGGCGGCTACAAGAACTCCGGCATCGGCCGGGAGAACGGGCCGGAGGGCATCGACGCTTACGTCGAACTCAAGAGTGTGCTGCTGCCGTTCGGCTACACGCCGAATCTCTGACACCCGCCTCGGGCTGGAAATTCTTGGAGGAACTGTGGGCGCAGCACGCTTCGTTGGTCGGGTCGGCGGGTTGGCGGTGGCCCTCGGGGTGGGCGCGGCGATGTTCTCCACCGGCGCAGTGGCTTGGGCGGACACCTCCGATAGCGGGAGA
>CAIWCQ010000025.1 GCA_903911165.1 uncultured Actinomycetes bacterium
CGCTGGAACCGGGTGAGCAGACCGTGAGCTTCTCGGTCACCGCAGTCTGGGAATTGAACTAACCAGCGCGGGGATTTCCCAGGACCCGTTGACAATCAGGGCCTACTGACTATCAGTGCTGATAGACCTTCGGGTCGAGTGTGCCGATATAGGGCAGATCGCGATAGCGCTCCGCGTAATCCAGTCCGTATCCGACGACGAATTCATTGGGAATGTCGAAGCCGATGTAGGCGATGTCGAGATTGCCGCGCACCGCATCGGGTTTGCGCAGCAGGGTGCACACCTGCAGCGACCGGGGATGGCGGGTGGCCAGGTTGCGTAGCAACCACGACAGCGTCAAGCCGGAGTCGACGATATCTTCCACGATCAGGACGTCTCGGTCGGCGATATCGCGGTCGAGGTCTTTGAGGATCCGAACCACTCCGGAGGACGACGTTGCCGACCCGTAGGAGCTCACCGCCATGAACTCCAGCTGGGTGGGCAATGGGATCGCGCGCGCCAGGTCGGTGACGAACATCACCGCGCCCTTGAGCACCGTCACCAGCAGCAGATCCTGATCGGTAAGCACCGCGGCGTAGTCGCGGCCAACCTGAGCGCCGAGTTCGGCGGTCCGGGCCGCAATCCGCTCCTCGGACACCAACACCGACTTGATGTCCCCGGCATACAGCTCGTGCGCTGACACGCTCACAGCGTGCCATGCCGGGTGCGGATAGGAACAATCAGACCGGTTCGCGGTGCAGGGTCAGGAGCGCGCCGCGTCGCTGCACCAACAATCTGGTGCGGGGCAGGTTGGAGCTGACCGCCACCGGCCCCTGGCCGCGCCACGCGATCACCACCGCATCCACCGCCCTGATCTGAGGGTCGGTCAGCCCGCTCGCGCCGCCGGCGAGCAACCAGGCGCGGATCACCCGGCGCCGCAGGGCGGCGGGCAGCCCCCGAATGGCGGTGGCATCCAGGCCATCGCCGGACCGGGCCGCCGGTAACTCATCAGCGGCCAGTCCGTCGAGTGCGTCGGTGTCCTCGCGCAGTGCCGAGGCGGTCCGGGCCAGCGCTTCCGCCACCCCGCCGCCCAGTACCTGTTCAAGTAGCGGCAACACCTCGGTGCGCAGCCGCACCCGGGTGAACCGGGAGTCGCTGTTGTGCGGGTCATCCCAGGCGGTGAGTCCGAGTTCGGCACAGGCGGCTTGAGTGTGTGCGCGACGGTGCCCCAGCAGCGGCCGGTACCACGGCGGGTCGCTGGGCCGCATGCCGGCGATCGACCGCGCGCCTGAACCCCGGCCCAACCCCATCAACACCGTCTCGGCTTGGTCGTCCAAGGTATGTCCGAGCAGCACCGGCGCGCCCTGTCGGGCGGCAGCGAGTGCGCAGTACCGGACGGTCCGGGCGGCCGCCTCCGGTCCCCCGACATTCCCTACCTGCACGCGCAGGACCTCGGCCCGCACGCAGCCCAGCGCCCTGGCCTGATCGGCGGCGGCCGCGGCCACCAGGTCGGAGCCGGGCTGGAGTCCGTGGTCGACGATCAGAGCCGTCGTGGGCAGGGTCGCGGCCGCGGCCGCGGTCAGCGCCAGCGAGTCGGGGCCACCGGATAACGCCACGCACCAGGCCGACGCATCGGCAAGCCAGGTCGTGGCGAAACCGGCCAGCGTCGTGCGCAGCCCGGCTACAGCACCCGGTCGATCCACCGCTGCGGATTTTCGATCTCGGTGGGTAGCGGCAGGGTGTGCGCACCGGTCCAGACCGCATTGAAACGCGCCATCCCGACGCGGCCCACCACGTGGTCGACAAAGGCCTTGCCGCGGGTGTACTGACTCAGCTTCGCGTCCACGCCGAGCAGTGCGCGCAACACCCGTTGCAGCGGCGGCTGCTTGCGGTGACGGCGGTCATCGAAGCGCCGGCGGATGAGTTGAACTGACGGCACCACGGCGGGCCCGACGGCGTCCATCACATGATCGGCGTGCCCTTCCAGCAGTGTGCCGAGCACCAGTAGGCGATCGAGCGCCGCGCGTTGCGGTTCGGACTGTACTGCGCGCAGCAGTCCGATGATGCCGTCGCTGCCAGGATCGACGTCGCCTGTCCCGCGGCGACGTTCTTTGACGAAATCGGCAAGCCCGCCCAGGATTCGGCCGACATCATCGCCACCGTCGGAGGTGACCACTGCCAGCGCGCGCGACATGTATTGAGCAAGCCATGGATTGGCGGTGAACTGAACGCGATGGGTGACCTCGTGCAGGCACACCCACAGCCGAAAGTCTTTGGGCACCAGCCGAAGTTGGCGTTCCACCGAGATCACGTTGGGATAAACCAGAAGCAGACAACCGCCATCGTCACCGCTGAAGGGGTCGTACTGACCAAGGATGCCCGTGGAGACGAATGCCAACACCGCGCCGGTCTGCGCGCCGGCGAGACGACCGGGGACGGCATTGACCGCCCCGATGGCGCCACCGGCCATCGCATTGACCGCCCCGGTGGCGCCGCCGGTCATCGCACACATGGAGTCCGAAGCGGCGCGAATCCATTCCGCTCTGTCGACAACGCGAGCCTCGGCTACCGGCCGGTCGCAGCGCAGGCCGGTGAC
>CAIWCQ010000026.1 GCA_903911165.1 uncultured Actinomycetes bacterium
CGTGCGGCCAGCGCGGGCATCTCCTCCCCGACCACCAGTAGAGCCTTGCCGATACCGGCCGGGATCTTCCCGCGGTAGATCAGTGGATCAGCCTTGTACTCCGCGACCACATCGGGGTCGCTGGATACCGCGTCGGGATCAATCTGTTCGATGGGCAGATCGGGAAGCACCGATCCGACCGCCTTGCCCAGCAGTGCCTTGGCCCGGGATACACCGGTGTGCGCCGCGATCGCCGGCCCGGAGAGCACCATCAGGTCGTAGGAGTCCGGGTACCGCGCACCAAAGGCCACAACGATCGCGCCACCCATGCTGTGGCCGAGCACGATACGCGGAAGGCCCGGGTGCTCGGCGGTCGCGATTTCGGCTAGGGTCCGAAAGTCGTCGACGAACTCCGACATGTGGCGCACCCGCACTCGCTTGCCGCCGGACCGTCCGTGGCCGCGGTGGTCCAGGGCGTAGGTCAGCAGACCAGACGCGCCGAAGCGGCGCGCGACATGGTCATAACGCCGGGCGTGCTCGCCGTAGCCGTGCGCAAGCACCACCACCCCGCGCGGTTCGGTGTCCGGGGTCCATACGTCGTAGACGATCCGGATCCCGCCGACGCCGGCGAACGTTCGCTCCGCGTGGCCGGTCATCGGCCGAGGGCACAAGTCGTCATAAATCCGTCACATTTGCGGTCTTCCCAAACCCGAAGTCCGGCCCCACCATCAAACTTACGTCTGGCATGTGGCGCAGGCGAATAGCAGGGACACTGCGGAGTCGATCGGAGACTTCAATGGACGCACTATTCCACAATTCTCAAACCCTTTTCCTGATCGGTGGGGGTGTCGTCATGCTCGTCCTGACCGTACTCACCATGCGCTCGATCATTCGGCGGGACCGGGCAATGGTCAACACGAGTATGGACGAACCACACGAGGTCGCGGCCTACCACGATCGGTGGAAGGGCCAGAAACCGGCCTGACCCGGCCCGCTGGCGGGATCTGGGCGGCGTACAACAGTGCTGTTACGGCTGTTGACACTGTTACTGGTGTGACTATCGTGAGTTGGTGCCCTTCTCTGCCGCAGCACGTCGGCGCCTGCGTTCCGGCTGCTCAGCTGCGCTCGCCTGCCTGATCCTGGCCGCCGTCGGCTGCCCCCCGGCCGCCGCCGCCGACGGGCGCGACAAACTTGCCCAGGCAATCGCGACCACCCGCGGCAACTACCTGGTCTACAACTTCGGCGCGGGTTTCCCCGCGCCGATGCTCAATGCAGCCGGCAACTGGTACGAGAGCGCCGGCGGCGGGCGCCTGATGGTCGTGAAGTCAGCCTCGCAGCGAATCGCCCCGCGACTGCTCGTTGACAGCCACCAGGGATACCAATCACGCTGCGAGCGGACGCCCGGGGCGCGCACCGGCGAAGGCCTGGCGCAGGCGTCGGAAACCTACACCCCGTTGCAAGCCTGGCAGGCGCTCGGCCAGCCCACCATCGCCGTCAACGCGAACTTCTTCGACGTACGCTCCCAG